>CAZYUW010000192.1:0-4856 GCA_964650685.1 uncultured Nitratifractor sp. | reverse complement strand
TTATATTATCCAATATAAAAATCTGCGGATAGTGTAAGGATTAATTAATATCAATAATATTTTATAATAGCAGTAGAGAGAACAGGCAACGCTTATATCGGGGGTGATTCTCAGCTCTCTCTCTTTCTGCGAATATCGGCTCCCAAAATAGAGAGTTTTTTCTGCAGTCCATCATATCCTCTGTCAAGATGGTATATTCTGCGTATCCTGGTTCTGCCCTCTGCTGCCAGAGCGGCAAGAACCAGAGCCGAGCTGGCCCTCAGGTCGGTAGCCATGACCTCGGCTCCATAGAGTTTTTCAACAGGTCTTATAGCCGCTATATTGCCTTTGAGCCATATGTCCGCGCCCAATCTGTTTAGTTCACTCACATGCATAAATCTGTTTTCAAAGAGTCTCTCCTCTATCAGGCTCTCCCCGCTGGCCAATGTCGCCACAGCCATGAATTGAGCTTGCATATCTGTCGGAAAACCTGGATATTCGGCGGTAATGATGTTTACCTCTTTCAGCTCTCTGGCCGGTATTATGGTAACCGATTCATCAAGTATCTCGAAACCGCAGCCCATGCTTTCAAGTTTGTCTATCGTGCTCTGGATATGTTCGGGGTTGACCTTTTCCAGTGTGATTTTGGAGAATGTTATCGCTCCCGCGCAAAGATATGTTCCAGCCTCTATCCTGTCGGGGATGATCTCTATTGGTTCGGAAAAGCTCAGGGGCTCGCCTCCGGTACCATTCACGACTATCCTGCCTGTACCCGCGCCCTCTATTCCGGCTCCCCCGGCCTCCAGCATATCGCATAGCTGGATTATCTCAGGTTCACGGGCGGCATTTACGATCTCTGTAGCGCCTTTGGCGAGCGCGGCAGCCATAAGAGCGTTTTCCGTACCTCCAACCGTGATTTTATCAAATATGATTTTGCAGCCCTTCAGTCCACCGTTGGCTTCGGCTCTGACATAGCCACCTCTAATATCTATATTCGCTCCAAAAGCCTCCATCGCCTTCAGATGAAGATCGATTGGCCTTTGGCCTATGGCGCAACCACCGGGCAGGCTCACCTCACACTCCCCAAAACGGCTCAGCAGTGGACCTAGCACCAGAATCGAAGCCCTCATTTGTGAGACTATCTCATATACAGCTTTCGTGGAAACTATGTTGCCACAGTCTATCCTGGCAATATCGTCATTTTGTTCGACATCAGCCCCAAGCATTTTCAGTAGTTTCAACAGTGTGCGTATATCGACAACATCCGGGAGGTTTTTCAAGACAACCTCCCCGTCGCTCAAAAGTGTAGCCGCTATTACAGGCAGTGCAGAATTTTTGGCTCCGCTGATCTTGATCTTTCCACTCAAACTTTTACCGCCGTTAATTTCCAGATAATCCATGCCAGTCCAATTTTAAATTTATTGTTTCGCGTATTATCGTATTATAATATATATATCACTCCATATTCTTTTACAGTTCTTCGACACTGGTTCTTCGACACTTTTTCGATCAGTGAGAAAGAATCGAAGGGCAATACCGTATATATTATATAATGTAAGTATTTGATATATATAAATACCAAACAGTATTGGATGATGAGATATGAAATAGTATGAGCCCGAAAGAAAAGAGAGAGCAGGGCGGATGGAAAAATTTTATAGAAAAAGATATTAATATTAATAAATAATCAGCAAAATTTTTACTAAATAATATCTTTTTTGATATTTCAAAATAGTATTCTTGATATTTTTAGATATATTTAATATAAATCGTTGTACTATATTACTTAATATCCATGGCGCATCAAAATGTGTCGTTTTTGGAGTATTTTATGAACAGTACACTTGATAGATTAAAAGCGCTCAACAGCAAGTTGGATGCCAAATTGAATGAAAAAAGGAACAGGGAGCTCTCGAGAGATACAAGCGACTCGAAAAAAGAGACAAGTTTACCCGAAAGCAAAGATATCGCCGAAAGTGTCGAAACAGCGAGAAATCTCGCGAAAAGCCTTGTCGAATCCATGGGCATAGATACAGAAAGCGAAAGTGTGAGAGTTGGCAATATCTATAAAGTGGCCGAACTCTATAACGAGTTGGAGATATATAAAAAGGTTCCTGATTTTAACAATATTTTTATCTATAAAGCTATGAATATAAGCGGAATAGGGCTCAAAGAGGATGATTTCGGTGAGATCAGGGAAGGGAAATATGTACAGGTAATCGCCATTACATACGAACCGGATAAAAACGGTAAGAAAAAAGCCAAAAATATCTCGCTGGGTTATTTTGGGAAAGCTGAAAGTCTGAGCGAAGAGAGGAAGAATACCGTAATAGAGTTTGTCTTGAGATGGAGATACGAAAAGGCTTTCCAAAACCTCGAACACTATAGACTGCTGCTGGAGAAAATAGAGCAGACCTGATTGATTTGCGCGGATACCGCTCCATATTGTTTTGTTTCAATATCTATTTTGGGTGTTAAAAAGCCTGTTTCGCTGAGTTTGTGGATATTTCTTTCTTTTTTCTACGCGGAGAGCATGAAACAGTTTGATAATTTTTGATATTATACTGCTCCCAAAGATTGCAATTCATACAAAGAGGTGAAAATGAGTATAGAGATAACCAGAGAAAACCTGCTGACACAGATTGGTTATCCGGTAACGGAAGCAACCCTTTCTCAGCTGGAAAAAATCATATCCAATACGGAATCTTTCGATATCTTTTCCAAACATCTACTTTCATTGAACGATGAAGTGAAAAGATTTGGCGGCATAGTGGCTATGTCGAACTCCAAAAATTATCTCAAAGTCAAAACCGATTCCGACAAAGCGGAAGAGATAGCGGCCTTCGAAAATATACTGAAACATTGGTCCGAAAAATACAAAGTACAGCTTCAAAAGGTGGATGGCAAAAACACATACTATATTCTCGGCCATAAATAGAGAATGCCACTCAGCTCCCTGAACAGTGAACAGTTCGCGGCGGCTACGGCGCCGGCAGGCTACAACCTGGTAATAGCGAGCGCAGGTACCGGCAAAACATCCACGATCGTAGCCAGAATAGCATATCTGCTGGAGAGTGGTATTGAGCCGGAGCGAATAGTGCTTTTGACTTTTACCAATAAAGCCGCGGGAGAGATGATCGCTCGCCTCAAAAGACATTTCGACGATTCCCTGGTCGATAGAATCGAGGCGGGCACATTCCATGCCGTATGTTACAGATGGATGGAAAAAAGATCCTCTGGGGTTGTCCTGAAGCAACCGGCAGAGCTTAAAACCCTCTTTAGAAGCATATATGAAAAGAGGAATTTTTCCAGACTGATTACTCCCGTGGAGCCGTTTTCCGCATCCTATCTCTACGACATGTATAATCTATATCAGAATGTCTCCATCGAGAGTTTCGACAGATGGATGGAGTTAAAGTACCCTGAGCATGCGGATTTGCTGGATATATATGTCGATATAGCGGCGGAATTCGAAGAGACAAAAAACGAACATGGATTTGTCTCTTTTAACGATCTTTTGCTGCATACAAAAAGATATCTTTCCACTCAGCAGCTGCTTTTCGATGAAATCCTCGTGGATGAATATCAGGATACCAATACGCTTCAAAGTTCACTGATAGACTCACTGAATCCGAGATCGCTTTTTTGTGTAGGGGATTACGACCAGAGCATATATGCTTTCAACGGGGCGGATATAGGCAATATAGCCACTTTTACACAGAGATATAGTGGGGCAAAGGTATATAATCTGAGTATCAACTACAGATCGAGTGCTCATATACTCTCGCTTGCCGGTAGAGTTATAGAGAAAAACGAACGCATCTACCCAAAAAAGCTGATCGTGGCAAAAAACGGAGAATCTTTACCTCCAAAATTACTTATATACGATGAGTTGTTCGATCAGTATAGACATATCTCGGAACTTATATCCCAAAGCGAAACCATTCATGAAGAGATAGCCGTTATTTTCAGGAACAATGCAAGCGCCGACGGTATAGAGGCCAGATTGAGGGAGCGCGGTATTCCTGCCAAAAGAAAGGGGGGCAAAAGCTTTTTCGACGCCAAAGAGGTTAAATTCATTATGGATATCGCCTCTTTGTATGTCAACCATAGAGATATGATGGCCTGCATTCATATTTTTGAGTATGCCAGAGGGGTGGGAAGCGCTCTATCCAAAGAGATATTTACTTGCCTTTCTCATTTTGGCAGAGGGGATGCGATCAGAGGATTGCTCGCTCCCGAAATACACGAGTTGCCGCGTTTGAATCCTGGAAAAAATGTACAGCTTGGTCTTTTTGATGACGATGTGGAGATAGGTTCGGTTTCCAGATTTGTAAATATGAATCTGAGCGAGACACTAAGAGCACATCCGATTCTCAAGCATCCGAAGCTGCACAGGGAGGGTGTAGAGTTCTTTGTCGATTTCCATACTCTTTTTAAGGCTCTCCAAAAGATATCGAGACCGGAAAGCTTTATAGAGAGAGTGTTGAGTTCGGATATTTACGACAAGGTTGCCAACACACTGGCGCTATCGAGATCCAGACTCAAATCGGGAGAGATCGATCGTGAAAGATATAAATTTGCCAGGGAGAGAATGGAGAGGAAGGGGCTTTTGCTGAGAGAGCTTGCTTCCGGATATAGAGATATGGACCGTTTCGTAAACGCTATGCTTCTTGGCGGAGGGGAGATCAATGAAGGCAGCGGTGTAAATCTGCTTACTGTCCATGCATCAAAAGGTCTGGAGTTCAAAGAGGTCTATATCATCGATCTGATGGATGGCCGGTTTCCGAATACAAAGCTGATGAACAGCAGTGGCAGTCTGGAGGAGGAGAGAAGACTCTTTTATGTGGCCGCCACTCGTGCCAAAGAAAAACTTT
>CAZYUW010000191.1:0-10148 GCA_964650685.1 uncultured Nitratifractor sp. | reverse complement strand
TGGGTTATTGATGCATTGGACAAAGAAGCAAAAAAGATAGGTGTCACAAGACAATCTATCATAAAAGTATGGATAGCAGAGAGACTTAAAGAAGAAGCAGCACATTGACAAGCAAGTTAACAAAATTTGCAATTTAGGAGCCAGGAACTAAATTTTAAATCATAAATACCCATTTTATAGTACAAAGAGGTCTCGAAACTCGAATGGAGTAATCCCAATGAAGTCAAAGAGATGTACAAAAGCGCCAGCATTGTTGGGGACGAGAAGGTTGTCTTCAATATCGCAGGCAATAAGTATAGACTGGTAGTATGGCTCTATTACTACTATTCCCCCTTCAATACGACAAACCCCTTCTCAGGATCGCCCGCGCCATCCATGGCGCCGCCGCTTATACTGTCCTGTTCGATGATGGTGATCTGTCCGCCCCGCATGGCTCCGTCGCGTATGAGATAGTGCGCTGCCGCCAGCGAAGCTATGCCGGCTCCGATCAGAAACGCCCGTTTGTTTTCGATGCCTTGTGGTTTGCGTGGATGAATGCGCTGATATGTTCCCATGATATACTCCAAGTTTTGTGATCGATTCGCAATAGCGGCGAAACGGTTGTCTGAATGTGCCTATAGTTATACCATATTATCTATTGGACGATAGTGGTAATATTGTCGTTGCATACCGGTTTTTCGCACGAAAGACACATGAGCGCCAAAAACACCCGAATATTTTTGAAAGCACACAAAAAATCAATCTTTCAACCATCATTCGAGGTAGAATATATAAGAGGTAGAATATATAATATATAGATAGAATTCCTGAAAGGCGAAGTAATGTTCTCATCACTGTTGCAGGGTTTCATGCTTGGCTTGGGGGCCGCCGTGCCGCTCGGGCCGATCAATGTACTGATCATGAGCACCGCTTTGCGCAACTATCCGGCCGCCTTTTCGTTCGGGGCTGGAGCTATGAGCGCGGACATAACCTATCTGACCCTCTTGCTTTTCGGTCTGCTGAAGCGGCTGAACGATCCTGCCATTCTCGCGCCTATGGGGGTGCTGGGGGCTGTGTTTTTGTTATATATGAGTTGGGGCATATGCTCCGACAGACACGATCAGATCGATATCGGCGAGACAGGCGATACCCCGCCCGTGTGGAGCAACTATCTAAAAGGTTTCGCGTTGACGCTGTTCAATCCATATACGGTCGTCTTCTGGCTTAGCGTCTCGACCTATATCCAGACTGCCCATCTTTGGCCAACCTGGACTGTTCTGGGGCTTTTTGGAGCGATATTGTCGTGGATCACCTTCATGCCGCTGCTGATCTATCGCACGAAACACCTCCTTTCCCAGAAAACCGTAGCTGCAATCTCGATCGTTTCGGCCGGAGTGATAGCTTTTTTCGGTGTTTTGTTGTTGCTTAGAACCCTCTGGGAGTTTTACGGGTTTTTCAGATAGTCGCCAAAGCGTGCGGTCGCGCGGTGGACTCAAGGACAAATTGGTCAATATGCTGTAAAATTCCAAACCGCATTCGCGCTTCGTGTCGTTTTGCGGAAAAAGAGTATCCGCCCAAGGTTTTAGATGGAGAAGTTGTATCTGAGCGATCTGGACAAAACACTGTTGAGATCGGATCTGAGTATTTCCGGATATACAGCCGGAATATGGAACGAGGTCGTCAAAAGGGGAGGCAGGCTTTCGGTGGCTACGGCCAGAAGCTATACCGGCGTGAAAAAACTTCTGGAAAAACTCGATCTCGAAGAGCCATTGATACTGCTCGATGGTGTCATGATCGTTTCGCCCGATGGAGAGATAGTGCATGTCGAGGCACTGGGCAGACAGGAGGCGGCGGAGATAATGAACGTCTGCTCGAATCTCACAGGTTCCAATCCGCTGCTCGTGGGTCTGGAGGATGACGGCGGCGAGAGTTTCGTATATCCCAGGAGCCCCAACGAGTACCAAAAAGAGCTGCTGCGGAGTTTCCATAACGACAGAAGGGTGCTCGATGCCGATAGCTACGGTCCGATGGATAGAAATCTCAAAATGGTCTATATGGAGGACGAGGAGACGACGGCGCTGCTGGAAAGAGAGCTCAAAGCCCTCTTTTCCGATACTATAGAGATCAAGCGCTCCGCGGATCCATATATCGATTGCTGGTTCATGACTGTCATGCACAAAGGGGGAGACAAGGCTCACGCTCTAAGAAGACTCGAAGAGATGGAGGGGGTGGAGATGAAGCACACAACCGTATTCGGCGACAGCCATAACGATATCGGACTTTTCGAAGCGGCAGGCCGCAGGGTGGCTGTGGCCAATGCGATAGAGGAGATCAAGAGTATCGCCGATGTCGTTCTCCCCCATACCAACGACGAAGATGCCGTGGCGAAATTTCTCGCAGATGAGTTCGATATAGCTCGTTCCGCTCCACAGGTACCCTGAACAGGAGCGTAGCGCATATTCAAAAAGTCCTGTTTTGAAATTTGGGTGCTTTGAGATAGGGGCGGGAGTGTTCTTTTTGATATAATTGCCTTGTTTCGTCAGTCAGATAGAAATTGGTGTGAGCGACCGATAAAATATAAATGTAGAGAGAGAAAGGGGTGTGTCATGGAGATAAAAAAATGCAGCTCTCTGGCCGAAGCCAGAGAAGAGATCGACAGACTCGATGACAGTATAGTCGAGTTGATAGCTATGCGCAACGCGTATATCAGGCAGCTTGCCCACTTCAAGAACTCCGTTGATGAGATAAAGGCGGAGGATCGCATCAACGATGTCATAAATCGCGTCAGAGCCAGAGCGATAGAGTTTGGCCTTTCTCCGAATCTGATCAACGATCTCTATATCAGAATGATCGACGCTATGGTCGACAGCGAGGTCGCCGAATTTAAAAACGCGAAAAACTTCTAGCACAAAACAGCTTCAGCGCCAATGCGGATATGTGATGTCTGAGAGTATCTATCTGGTTTCGTGGAATATCAATGGCATTAGATCCGCGGCCAGAAAAGGCGCACTTGCCTGGATAGATCGGGAGCCTCCGCAGATCCTCGCCCTGCAGGAGATCAGAGCGGACGAAGAGCAGTTTCCCGACAATCTCTTCGATCACGACTACAAAGAGCTTTTTGTAAGCGCGTCCAGCCGAAAAGGTTATTCCGGAGTGGCAGTATACAGCGATCTCGAATGCGATTATCGCTCCACATGCCCGGAGGTGGATCGACTGGGAGAGGGCAGGGTGAACGAGATGCGTTTCGGTAATCTGGCTTTTTTCAATGTCTATTTTCCAAACGGAAAGCGCAACGGCGAGAGACTGGAGTACAAACTCGATTTTTACGATCGCTTTTTCGAGACTATAGAGCGTCGCAGGCGGGACGGTATGTCGGTAATATTTTGTGGAGATCTCAATACCGCTCATAGGGAGATAGATCTCGCCAGACCGGAAGAGAACAGAGGTGTTTCCGGATTTTTGCCAAAAGAGAGAGAGTGGATGGATCGCCTGATCGAATCGGGATATATCGACGCATTCAGATATGTCCATCCTGCCATGGAGGGGAGATACAGCTGGTGGTCTCAGCGCACGGGCGCCAGAAGGCGGAATGTCGGATGGAGAATCGACTACTTTTTCGTTTCCGGGGATCTGGAGAGATATATAGAGGATGCCGATATACTCGATGGCATATATGGCAGCGATCACGCCCCCGTCACGCTTAGATTGGGAGTGTTTTAGAGATATGACAGGGTAATTCAGAGTATTTTTATCTTATTTAACATTCTTTGTGATAAAATCTTTTCAGTCAACAGTTTTGCGTTATGAAGGAGATGTATGTCACAAAAAGAGTTGGATAAGGCGGTATCGGGAGAGTACGCTCTCGGTTTCGAGATAGATATCGAGCAGGATACCGTACCGCCCGGCCTGGACGAGGGGGTCATCCGCTTCATTTCGGCCAAGAAAAACGAGCCGGAGTGGATGACATCTCTACGACTCAAGGCTTTCGAAAAATGGAAAGGCATGGAGGAGCCCAGATGGGCGCATCTGGAGTACGAGCCGATAGACTATCAGGCGATATCGTACTTTTCAGCACCCAAAAAGGGGCCCGACTCCCTGGATGAGGTCGACCCCAAGATACTTGAAGCGTACGAAAAGCTGGGCATACCCCTGGAGGAGCAGAAGCAGCTCGCGGGCGTAGCCGTCGACGCGGTGGTGGATTCTGTCTCCGTCAAAACCACTTACACCGAAGAGCTCAACAGGCACGGCATCATATTTTGTTCTATATCGGAGGCCATAAGAGACTATCCCGAGCTTGTCAAAAAGTATATGTTTTCCGTGGTGCCGATGACGGACAACTTTTTCGCGGCCCTGAACTCCGCAGTATTTACCGATGGAACATTCGTATATATCCCCAAAGGTGTCCGCTGCCCCATGGAGCTGAGCACATACTTCAGGATCAACGCTCTGAACACTGGACAGTTCGAACGCACACTGATAGTCGCGGACGAGGGTAGCTATGTCAGTTACAACGAGGGCTGCTCCGCCCCCATGAGAGACGAGAATCAGCTGCATGCCGCCGTAGTGGAGTTGATAGCGCTCAAGGATGCCGAGATCAAATACTCCACGATACAGAACTGGTATCCGGGTGACGAAGAGGGTAGAGGCGGTATATACAATTTCGTAACCAAAAGAGGTGTTTGCGAAGAGAACGCCAAGATCTCATGGACCCAGGTAGAGACCGGCTCTTCGATAACATGGAAATATCCAAGCTGCGTTCTCAAAGGCGACAACAGCGTTGGAGAGTTCTACTCCGTCGCGGTTACCACGCTGGCTCAGCAGGCGGACACTGGCACCAAAATGATACATCTGGGCAAAAATACGAGCTCGACGATCATCTCCAAGGGCATAAGTGCCATGAAGGGACAAAATACTTACAGAGGGCTGGTCAAGATAGGAGCCAACGCCACGGGTGCCAGAAACTACAGCGAGTGCGATTCGCTGCTGATAGGCGACAGGTGCGGAGCCCATACATTTCCCTATCTGGAGAGCAAGGACGATCAGGGGCAGATAGAGCATGAGGCCACTACGACCAAGATAAGCGACGAGCAGCTGTTCTATCTGCGTCAGCGGGGTATCGGAGAAGAGGATGCCGTGAGTATGATAGTGCACGGCTTTTGCAAAGAGGTTTTCGGCAAACTGCCAATGGAGTATGCGGTCGAGGCCAAAGCGTTGTTGAATTTGACACTGGAAGGAAGCGTAGGATGAGTGTAGTTATGAAAATAGTCGATCTGCATGCCAGAATCGGAGGCAAGGAGATACTCAAAGGGTTGAATCTGGAGCTGGAAGAGGGTAAGGTACATGCGATCATGGGCCCAAACGGCGCTGGCAAATCGACTCTCTCCAAAGCTATTGTCGGTCACTACGATGTGGAGGTGACGAAAGGGGATATTCTGTATAAAGGCGGTAGCATATTGGATATGGAGCCTGAAGAGCGTGCGATAGAGGGGATATTTCTGAGTTTTCAGAACCCTGTGGAGATACCGGGTGTCAACAACGCGTACTTCTTGAGGACCGCCGTCAATGCCAAAAGAGTGCATGAGGGATTGCCCGAACTGAACGCGGCCGAGTTTCTCAGAGAGATGAAGAGGCTTGTCGCCGAGATAGGCATGAAGCCGGAAATGATCAGCCGTTCGCTCAACGAAGGTTTTTCCGGCGGAGAGAAGAAGCGTAACGAAATACTGCAGATGATAATGCTCCAGCCCGATCTCGTTATACTCGACGAGATCGATTCCGGTTTGGATATTGACGCTCTCAAGGCTGTCAGTGAAGGTATAAACTCCATGAAAAACGAAAAGCGCAGCTTTCTGGTCATAACCCACTACAGTAGAATATTGGACTATATCGAACCCGATTATATACATGTGCTCAAGGATGGCAGGATCATCAAGACAGCCGGCGCCGAACTGGTCGAGGAGCTCGAAGACAAGGGTTATGGAACGATAGAGGAGGAGTGATGAAGCCTGTAATGCTGCGGGGAGAGAGCCCCGAGACGCTGCTGGATCGCTTCGGAAAGCGACCGGGGCTGGGCAGGGCGGCCGAGATGCTGGCCAGGCTCGGTATTCCCGACAAAAAGAGTGAAATATACCGATATTTCGATATGGACACTCTCATGCAGCGAGAGTGGGAAGTCGCGGATGTGGCCGCGACGGACGATATCGAGGCATCCGCGTCCATAGTCGTTACCGACGGCAGAATTACCGCTATGCCCGAGGGTCTGGAGATGGAGATAGGGTGTTCCGATATGGCCGATATAGCTACCGATCATTTCGATCCTCTCTATTATCTCGGTCATCTTATGAGTGAAAACACCATATTGCTCAGGATAAAAAAGGACACCGATCTGAGAATCGTACACAGATTCACCACTCCGGAAGTTCTTCTTGCCTACAGAATCGCCATCTATGTGGATGCGAATGTGCGAGTCTCGCTCCTGGAGTCTTATGAGGGAGAGGGGGCTCATGGGTCTTTGATACTCAACGGTTACGATCTTTTCGCCGCGGCGGATACGAGAGTCACGCTGATAAAGAGTCAGACCGTGGAGAGAGAGGAGTATGTCTGCGTCTCTTCACACCGTTTCAAGATCGATCGCAATGCCGAGGCGGATATGAGGAGTTTCGACTATGGAAGTGGAAGCGGACTCCAGACGATCCATACTCAGCTGCATGAGCATTCCAGTATCGATCTTTCACATCTGTTATATATTTCGGGCGCGGCCAGAAGGGGCACGGTAAGCAAAACGGTACATATCGGCAGACACTCGCAGAGCAGGCAGGAGGCCAAGAGTATTTTACAGGACAATGCCAGGGGGATCTTCGACGCGATCATCAAGGTCGAACACAGCGGCAAATACACCAGAGCGCATCAGAACTCAAAAGCCATACTGCTCAACAAGGGCGCGTATATGGCCAGCAAGCCCCAGCTGGAGATATATATAGACGATCTCGAAGCCAGTCACGGCTCCACGACAGGCAGACTCGACGAGCGGCAGCTTTTCTATCTCAGATCCAGAGGGATAGCGCATTCGGAATCGAAAAAGATGCTCATACAGGCTTTTGCCAACGAGATGATCGACACCATAGACAATACCGCTGTCAAAGAGGGGCTGCATGCCGATTTCGAAAAGGCCTACTACGGCAGAACGCATGTCGAATGTATGGAGACATGTCATGGCTGCGAAGAGGTCATACTCAACTCGTCCGATTCCGGACGGATACGAAACGACAAGGATTGATCGATGCCCATAAGTGAAAAGATAGAAAAATACAGAGAGGATTTCGAGCTGTTCGATACAGACAACGAAAAGCTCGAGTATATATTCGATCTCGGCAAACGACATACGGGTTTGCCTGAAGAGAAAAAGAACGACAGAACTTTCATAGAGGGGTGCGCGTCTCCCGCGTGGTTGACGGCTGAGTGTAGAGACGAGAAGGTTCTGTTCGAAGGCGAGGGCAGCTCCGAGATGGCAAAAGGGATGATGGTGCTGCTGCTGGACATATTTGGTGACAGCGCACCGGAGGAGATACTATCGTTCGATCCCGAAGAGCTCGGGAAACTCGGCATAGTCGAGCTTCTTTCGCCTGTGCGCAGGCAGAGCCTCGAGGCTTTTTTGAACAAAGTCTTTGATTATGCCAGAGAGTGTTTGGAGCGAAAATGAGTACAGATCCCAGAAAAGAGAGTCCACAGAGTTCGAAAGAGCGGGTGATCGAGGCGCTCAAACAGATATACGACCCGGAAATACCTGTAGATATCTATAATCTCGGTCTGATATACGATATAGAGTGCCACAAGGACGAAACGAGCCTTCTCAATCGCTGCAGGGTCACCATGACCCTTACATCCGCTACATGTTCGATGTCGGAAGTGATAGTGGATCTCGTGCGATCCATTCCTTCTCGTATAGAGGACGGCACCATAGAGGAGGTGGAAGTAGAGCTGGTGTTCGATCCCCCCTGGGATCAGAGTAAAATGAGCGATGAGGCCAAACTGCAGCTTGGCCTACTCTGAACGATCAACCTTGCGATAGCTGTTCGGTTCGAGATACTCGTTTGCCGGGCGGTGTTTCTGCCCAGCTTTTTTATTCCCAAACACTTTCCGCTCCTGGTTTTGGATATGATTACATATATGTCGTTTCTATATTCAGGAACGGAAGCCAAAAAGAGGTCGGATAGATATGGATACTCAGCTGCACCATTTCATTGACGACAATATAAAGTATCCTCTCGTGACGAAATCTTACCGGATACTGGTCGTAAGCACAGTGTTGTGCGTAGTGTGTACCGCCATAGCCGGTCATAGATCCAGAGGCGCATTTTACGCTCTGGATACTCTTTTTTACGCTGTACTTTTCATGGATTTTCTTATCAGGTTCATCGGTACTGTCAACGGGAAATATTTCAGAAAAGACAGGTTCGGGAAAAATAGCTACATATCCCTCAAAGGTTATATATTCTCCTTTTATGGAGCGGTTGATCTCCTCTCGGCTATGCTTTTTCCCATGAGGGTGGCCGGCTTGCATATGCACGATATGGAGCTGGTGCTCTCGCTCCTGAGCTTTTTGAAGCTGGCCAGATACACTCCCGCGCTGGTGATACTCAAAGATGTCTTTATCAGTGAGAGAAAGACCCTTTTCGCTTCTTTGTATGTGATGTTGATCCTGACGATCTCCACATCGGCCATACTCTATTTCGTCGAGAGAGATGTCAATGTTGGATTCGACACTATTTTGAAATCTATCTGGTGGTCTGTCATCACACTCTCCACCGTTGGATATGGCGATATCATTCCTCAGACGGTACCGGGCAAAATATTGGGCGGCCTGGCCGCGATAAGCGGTTTTGGCATGTTCGCTTTGCCGGCAGGTATCCTGGCAAACGGTTTCGCCATCGAGGTCAAAAGGCTCAAGGAGATCGTCAGCTGGAACATGGTGGCAAAAGTGCCCCTCTTTTCCAGTCTGGAGTCGGGTGCCATTTACGATATCGCCTCTCTTTTGAGGGTGCGCAGGTATAAGAAACACGAAATAATTATCAAAGAGGGCAGCAGGGGTGAAAGTATGTACTTCATCGTGGAGGGTAGCGTCGAGGTCTACAAAGAGGAGCTTGTCGGTATCCTGAAAGAGGGCGAATTTTTCGGTGAGATATCGCTTTTGAAAAACATCCCCCGGACAGCTACGATAATAGCCAGGCAGAGGTGCGAACTGCTGGAGCTCAACAGATACGATTTTCACAACCTCACGAAAGAAAAACCGGAAATACTGGAGGGTATCATGGAGGTGGCTGCCAAAAGAGGAGAGGATCTCTCTCGAAAGGCTCAGTAGAGCACTCTGGCCAGATAGAGTCCTGAGGGGTCGGCAGGTTTGGTTATGAAACGCTCCTTTTTCTGCAGCTGGGATCTCAGCTCCTCGATCCCTATCCTGCCTGTAGATAGAGCCGAGGCCGCTTCGACCATAAGTCTGACTTGAGATCTGAGATATCCGTCTGCGTGAAAGTATATATAGCCATATCCACCCCGTTCGATATTGAAAGCCTTGTATATCGTCCGTACAGTATCTTTGGTGTCTGAACCGGTTTTTCTGAAGTATTTGAAATCGTGCGTACCCACAAATTCGTCGAGAGCCTTCCGGAGCAGTTTCTCGTCACCGACTCTCAACGCGGAGATATAGTTACTCTCGAAAACGGACGGCATCGCGCGCGATTTGTACACATATCGATATATTCTCACTTTGGCGTCAAATCTGGCGTGAAAGTTGTCGTTTGCGATGCAGATGTGTTTGAAGTATATCTTTTTCAGTTTTTTGTTCAGATGTTCTCTGAGCTGGACAATTCTATCTGCGCCCCAGTGTTTTGGCAGATCGAAATGCACGATCTGCCCGCTGGCGTGCACTCCGGCGTCTGTGCGACCGCTGCCGACGATTCGCACATCTACTCCAATCGTGCCGAGCGCCTTTTCGATGGCTCCTGTTACCGTTTCTTCTGTATAGCTTTGTCTCTGGAAGCCTCTGAACGCGCTGCCGTCGTACGCCACTACAGCCTTGATACGCATGGGATTCCTCAGTATCTCTTGAGTATTTTATTGCGCACAAGTACGATATTGAGTATCACGAGGATAGCCACAAATGTGGCAAACAGGTA
>CAZYUW010000190.1:0-3723 GCA_964650685.1 uncultured Nitratifractor sp. | reverse complement strand
GTCGCCGAAATAGGCACCGGCAGCGGGGTGATAAGCATCGTGCTGGCCGATATCTTTCCACATCTTGAGATAGAGGCGAGCGATATTTCGAGAAAGGCCATCGAGTGTGCGGAAAAAAACGCCGAACGCCATGGTGTCGCCAATCGAATAAGGTTCCACGAAACACACCTGCTTGATGGGATAGTGGAAGATATAGATATGATAGTATCGAATCCGCCCTACATTGCCGCAGGAACTTTGCTGTCACCCAATGTCGCTCTATACGAGCCGGAAGAGGCTCTTTTCGCAGCTGGAGACGGCACCGAGATACTAAAAGCCGTAATAGATACGGCAATGCGCAGAGATGTTGCAGCGGTGGCGTGTGAAATGGGTTATGATCAGAAAGAAGCGATGGAGATCTATTTCGAAAGTGTCGGTATAGGCGAGTATGAATTTTACAAAGATCTTTCGGGTCTGTACAGAGGATTCGTGATCGAGGAGCTGCCATGAAGACGAGTTTTCGCGTGGCGACGATGATCTATCTGATATTGTTGGGTGTGGCTGTAGGCGCGTTTATGATGTTTGGAAGTATAGTCGTGCCTGTGCTGATGAACAGCGATCTCTATCTGGGTATCGAAGCCATTGGTCGCATCCAGGAGGAGATTCTGATTGCGCAGATGGCTTCGTATCTGAGCTATGTCGTATTGGCGACTCTTGCAGCGGTGGTGTTTTACGAGGGGTATAAATACAAGATGTTCGAACGGGATAGAGTGACCGTTATGGCGGCACTCGGCATGCTTATGACGGGTTTGATGTTCAACTACTACTATATGCCGGATCTTCTCGCTATTTCCTCTATAGCTGCGGACGGAACACTTTGTGATCTACGAATCAGTGTTTTGAAAGGCAGTGTAATAGACTTTGTGTCGATGATTGTATTTGTCGTTTTGCTTATGGTGCAAAACATGAAAAGAGCCTGCAGATGATCCAGGCAGGTACTGGATATGGGGATATGGTGGAGGAGAGGTATTCGCATCCATTCAGACCTGTAGTCTTTGGAGATACGCGCATACTCATACTCGGTACTTTTCCGAGTCTATCTTCGTTCGAAAACGGTTTCTACTACTCTCATCCAAGGAACCAGTTCTGGAAAATACTCTCGGATATCACTTTGTATCCCGCAAACAACATAGATCAAAAAATATGGCTCCTCAAGAAGAGTGGAGCGGGTTTGTGGGATATGATAGCTTCATGCAGTAGAAGAGACTCTTCGGATGGCAGGCTCAGGAATATCGTTCTAAACGATATTCCACTGTTTTTGCGTGAGCATCCTTCTATACGAAAACTGCTATTTACCGGCAGAAAAGCCCAGGATCTGTTCGAAAAAAATTTTGCAGACCATAAGATCGACAGAAGCTATCTCCCTTCTCCATCACCGGCATATGCGGCCATGAGTCTGGAAGAAAAAAAGAGCATATACAAGAAACACCTCGTATCTATTTGTAAATAGGGATGGATTTTGATGGAGTCGGGGCGTTTATACTCTTTGGCTAAAATATCACAGATGGCAAAACAGTCGGAAGGATAAGCGGTGATATGGGCGATAGGTGATCTTCAGGGGTGTTATGAACCTTTTATGAGACTCTTGGACAAGATCGATTTCAAACCCAAAAGAGACAGATTGTGGCTGACTGGAGATCTGGTCAACAGAGGTAACGGATCGAGAGAGGTGCTGGATTTCGTATATGCCCACCGCAAGTGTATAGATGTGGTTCTGGGTAATCACGATCTATCTCTGTTGGCTGTATGGTGGGGGATAAAAAAGTCCAATCCAACCATAGATCCGATCCTCTCCGACCGTAAAGCCAAAAAGTGGATCAAATGGCTCAGGTCACGGCCTTTTTTGCAAGTTGACTACAGACTGGGGTATATAATGGCTCACGCGGGCATACCTCCCTCTTTCGAGCTGGGTACTGCGCTGTACTACGACCGCATACTCAGACAGCGGCTGCGAAGCAAAGACGCGCCGGTGTGGCTCGCCAAGATGATTGACAGAAGTGTGGATCACTTCGATCCTCTCGGTGGTAACCTGGAGCACGAAAGGTATGCGCTGGGAGGGTTTACGCGCATGAGATTTTGTCATGCGAATGGATATCTCGATTTCGACCAGAAAGGTGCCCCGGCACCCGCTATCCGTCAGAAAGGATTGTATCCGTGGTTCGTGTGTCCCGCCAGAAAGAAGCTCGATCAGACAGTTATATTCGGGCACTGGTCCACGCTCGGATTTTACAAAAAGAGAAAAGCCATCTGTCTCGATAGTGGATGCGTATGGAGAGGAAAGTTGACTGCTTTGCGTCTGGACGGTAAAAAAAGGATAGCCAGGAGTGTAAAATGTCCGGAAGGAATAGAGCCGAAAGGATAGTGAAGGATGAGAGATCTGGACAGAATATTGGAGCACTTTTTCCGTATCGTTTCGATACCCCATTGTAGCGGAGATGCCGAAAGATTGAGAGAATATATTGATGAGTTTTCCAAAAAGATGGGATATGAAACGATATGTGACGAGGTTGGTAATATAGTGGCAAGACGAGCTGACCCCACGCTATGTCTTCAGGCTCATTACGATATGGTCTGCACCGGAAAAGCCCCGGATATAACGATCGTGAATCGTGACGGCTGGCTGAGCGCCGATGCTTCTTCTCTCGGTGCCGATAACGGTATTGCCGTTGCGATGATGCTTGTGTTGATGGAGGATGCGGTCGAAGCCGAATTTCTTTTTACGGTCGACGAGGAGATCGGTCTGATTGGAGCGAAAAATTTACACATCCCCCTTGTATCGAAGTATATGCTCAATCTCGATACGGAAGAGGCTGGAGAGGTATACATAGGTTGTGCCGGAGGATTGGATATGTGTGCTGTCAAGCATTGCGACAGTGTATCTGCCGAAGGCAGACGATATATCGTGAAGGTCGACGGTCTGCCCGGTGGGCATTCAGGTGTGGATATAGATTTGGATATACCCAATGCCATCATAGAAATGGCGAAATATCTGAAAAAACATGGCTGTTCTATATGCGCTATTTCCGGAGGAGAGAGGAGAAATTCTATTCCGGTACACTGCGAAGCCGTTGTCAAATGCGATATTGTACTACAAGAAGAAAATTTTGTGACGATAAGAAAGAGTGCTTGCGATCGCGATATTCTCGAGTATTCGGAAGATTTGCTGGATACGCTGATCGATTTTGGTCACGGAGTCGTAGCCTGGGATGATGAATTCGAAGTCCCGCTTTCGAGCGCGAATCTGGCTGTAGTCGATACGAGTGACGGGAAGTGCAGGATCGAGGTCAGCCTGAGAGCTATGGACGACGAGGCGCTGACCGCTCTCGAAAAAGAGTATGTACGATTTTTTTCATCGAGAGGTTTCGAAGTATCGATGTCCAATCGATACGGAGCGTGGAAACCGAAAAAAAGTGCCTTTTCGGAAAAGATAAAAGAGATAATGACCCTGGAGTTCGGAAGAAGCGAATACAAGGTTATACATGCCGGTCTGGAGTGCGGTATACTAAAAAGTCTCTATCCTGATATGAGTATAGTTTCTATCGGTCCAAACATAGAGTTCCCTCACTCCAACAGAGAAAAAGTAGATATAGACAGTATAGAAAAAATATTTCGAATCATAAGGAGAATAATAAGGAGTGTCTAAAATCATGGGAGTAAAATCAAAAAATATATTTTAAAACAAGG
>CAZYUW010000189.1:0-6806 GCA_964650685.1 uncultured Nitratifractor sp. | reverse complement strand
ATATTGGCTCGATATTACCAAAGAGGAGCAAAAGAGGCGACTCGACTCCAGAAAGAAAGATCCGCTCAAAAGATGGAAGCTCAGCCCTATAGATCTGAAATCCAACAGCAAATATAACGAGTATGTGGAGGCGAGAGACGATATGTTTATGGCTACCCATACGGCCTACGCTCCATGGATACTGGTAAACGCGAACGATAAAAAGAGAGCGAGGATAAATATCATAAGAGATCTGCTCAGCCGTATAGATTACAAAGGCAAAGACGAAAGATACTCCAATATGGCCGTCGACTACGATATAGTCAGACTCTATCAAGTGGGCAGTTGAGTTTCCGTACAATCCTGCTCGGGCCGCTTTCGCGCGCCTCCGCGTCTCTAAGTCTATCCATGATACCATTTGCCAAAAAGAGATATTCGTTATGAAAAGTGCCGCTTTGCTGCTAAATATGGGAGGGCCAAACAACCTCGACGAAGTTAGAACATTTATGGAAAATATGTTCGACGATAAAAACATACTGCCCGTCAATCGATTTATCAGAAAGTTGATCAAGAAAATGATCATCAAAAAGAGACTCGAAGATGCCGAGAACAACTATAGAATGCTTGGAGGCAAGTCTCCTCTGACCGAAATCAGTGTCTCTTTGGCTTCCTCAGTCGAAAAGATAGCCCATATGCCAGTCCGTCCTGCTATGAGATATCTTCCTCCATACGCTGATGAAGCCCTCGAAGAGTTCGAACGGATGGGAGTGGAGAAGATAGTGCTGTTTCCAATGTATCCTCACTACTCTACGACCACCACACTCTCTTCATACGAGGATATCCTGCTTAGACTGTCTTCTATGAGTTACAACCCAACGATAGAGCTGATCGATCCATACTACGACGATCCGGAATATGTGGATCTGGAGTGCTCATCGATCGAAAAAGCGATGGGAGATAGAGACCCCTCGGAGTATATGCTGCTGTTTTCGGCTCATGGGCTTCCTGTAAAGATCATAGAATCCGGCGATCCATACAGGGAGCATGTCAAAAAAGGTTGCGAATCGATCAAGCGGAGACTTGGACAAAGAGGGATTGTATTTGGGGACGATATGCTGGCATATCAGTCAAGGGTCGGCTCCGGAGAGTGGTTGCAGCCGGATCTGGCGGATCTATTGCGCCATCCCGCGAAGCGGAAAGTGTTGATATATCCAGTCTCTTTCACTATCGACAACTCCGAGACTCTTTTCGAGCTGGAGATAGAGCATAGAGAGATAGCTGAAAAAGCGGGATGCGAAGAGTATATAGTCGCTGGGTGCCCAAACGACAGTGATGAGTTCGCCTCTTTTGTAGCCAGGAAAATCTCCGAAGCGGCAGGAGAAGTTTCCGTATGAGTATCTGGAGACCCATTTGCTCATAGCCAAAGAGCCGTTCGAAACGGAGATGGAGTTCAGGCGCTCCAGGTTTATAGCCTGCTTGTTTCCTGGGACGGACTATAAATATATGCAGGAGAGTTTGAGATCCAGGCACCCCAAAAGCACCCATGTCGTTTACGCTTACAGGCGTTTACTGAAAAATGGACAGATCGAAGAAGGAAGCAGCGATGATGGAGAGCCCAAAGGCTGCGCGGGTACTCCTGTGCTTAGGGTGCTCCGAGGAAGAGATCTCATCGACAGCACTCTGCTTGTCGTGCGCTACTTTGGTGGTATCAAACTCGGTACGGGAGGAATGGTCAGGGCCTATTCGGATGTCGCCAACAGACTTCTCGAGCTCTCTGTGTTGCATACTTATGTAAAAACTCGCGAGATAACTCTCTCGACATCCTATTCGAAACTCAGAATGATGGAGTATCTCATCTCTATCCACTCCATAAAGGAGTATAAAAGGAGTTTCTGCGACACTTGCGTAGAGTGGTCCATATCGATCCCGCTGGAGCGTTTCGAAGAGCTCGAAGAGATCTTCGAAACCGTAGCTGCCGGAGACGATACTAAAAGTTTATGATCTTTTGCAGAGTGTTTATGAGCTTGCTTTTCTCTCTGATCTTTTTCAGCTCTTTGCCGGGTTCGGTGGTGGTGATGATCGTCCTGCATAGAGGATACTTGCTCCAGTCTGTCAGCCTCACGCCCCAGTATGTATGCATGACGACGGGTTCGTCTTTGTATCTGCCCAGATACAGTGTTATATGTCCCGGCACATAGAGCATAGACTGGAACGCTTTGGCTTTTTTGATTATCGTCGCCTTTTTTTTCTCTTTTGGCAAACCTTTTATCGAGATACTTTTGCCGGCTTTTGCCTGCTTGGCCGAATTTCTTTTGAGAAATATCCCAAATACGGCAAAGTAGTCTCTGGTGGTAGCGGAACAGTCTCTTGTCTGCATCTTTCCACCCCATCCATACGGTTCGTTGTAGAGTTCCCTGACGATCTTTGCCACATTTTTGCGGGTAAACGGGAGAGGTTTGGGAGCTACGAGATCTCTCGAGGGTAGAGGGATTTTCCTGATAACGGCTCTGCCTTTTTTGTTTCTGGCAGCTGTCAGAAGGCATTTTCCGCTTTTGCAGTATGGAAATATCGTGCTCAGTTTTATTATGCTTATCTTTTTTCTGCCGTCGTAGAGAAAAAGATCGTCTTTTACGGCTATCCCGTATCTGCCCGTTTTGAAACTTTTGATAAACGAGGTATCGACAATGGCTATATCTTTGACCTTGACCCATCCGTTGGCGTGCGCGGCCTGCACGAAAGCCCATCTGCCGTCGAGAGAGTAGTGCGAAACGAAAAGAGGTACATTCGGGTGTAGTTCACTGTGCTGGTTGTAATCGAAAGGAAAACCTTCCGTTTTTGTCCATGGGTTTCTATACGCGGGCGTATCGGTGGGAAACGCTCTCATATCACTGTGTCTGACGCTTATGGCTCTGCCTTTGACGGTGTTGAGTTTCTCGAAATTGGAGTTTTTGATCCACCACTGCCATTTTTTTGGGGGTATCAATCTCTTTTTGCCGTCGTATATCTTTTTTTTCTGTACAAAGCGAATCTGCCAGAAGAGCTCCTCTTCCGATTCTTCCATTTTGTTCAGTTTCCACGGCGAGAAGTAGGCTTTGTCGTACTCTCTGTCGTAGAATTTTTGCCTGGCTGCAGACATGGGTCTCAGCTGTCTGGCATAATATGCGGGATCCTGCGCGATGGTACACATATCGGCTACATTTTTGAACTCCAGCCTGTCTATTGCGCTTCTGGATCTTTTGCCTGCCTTGATGAGATAGCCGGCATCCATACTGCTCATCCAGCCGATCAGTATGGATATCGTGACTACTGTTTTCAATATTTTCATAGCTATATTCTATCATCATAGAGCTCTTTTTGGGTAAAATCTATTCAAGCAGCATTATGAAACGAGATAAAAGAAATGGATAAAGAGAACTTTTTCATATCTTTGGTAGAGTCCCCATTTTTGGGTGACGATGCCGCAGTGGTGGGCAGTACGCTCTATAGTTGCGATATATTTTGCGAAGGAGCACACTTCAAAAGGGAGTGGATGAGTATGAGGCAGATAGGTCGCAAAGCGATGCTGGTCAACCTGTCCGATGTCGTAGCGATGAATGCCGAACCAGTTTATGCGCTGGTTGGTGTGACCCTTCCGAGAGATATAAGCCCAAAAGAGATGTTCGAGCTTTCAGAAGGCCTTACTTCCGCTGCCGAGGAGTACGGTTGCGCCATAATAGGAGGGGATACTGTCGGCGGTGATCTTGTGCACATATCCATAACTATTATCTCGAAGTCGACGGAGCCGCTTATGAGAACCGGCATGAAAGAGGGGGATCTGCTGGCATATACCGGCGAGCTTGGAGAGAGCCGCAGGGCACTGGAGTCTCTCATGAGGGGAGAAAAGATATCTCCCGACTCCAGGTTTTACGAGCCTGTCCTGCGCAAAGAGTTTATAAAAGAAGCGAGGAGGTACATATCCTGCGGTATGGACATATCCGACGGCCTCTATTGCGATCTCGGGAAAATGCTCAATATGAATGAATATGGATGCGCCATATCAAAAAGTATCGATCGTTTCGAGGCCGAGAGCGGAGAGGAGTATGAAATGCTTTTCGCGTTCGATGAATCCCATATTTCCCAACTGGAGGAGATATCCGCCCGGACTTCCACGCCTGTCAATATCTTTGGCAGAGTGCTTGCCGACGGAACCGTACCTCCCTGCGTAGATCACCACTTCTCGTAGTCGCACTCCGGATTTTCCGGATATGTCATTTTGTAATATTTTCTCTACCCATGACTCTTTTTATGTCAATATCACATCATAAACATTGTAGAACTTTGCGGGTTTGACATAAAAATTTGTACGCGGCTTATGTCGCTTTTTGGAAGCGGTTGGAATATGATCGCATCTTTCGCGGAGAAAAACGGAGTGGGAGAGACAGATGCCCAGAATCATCAGATCGTTGCCGGAACGGATCCATTTCCGGGCTTATGGAGAGCTCGCGGCTTCCATGTACGGAAAGAGTCGGTCTTCGGAGAGTGAAAGCTACGAAAGGGGCCGAGTGAGCGCCTTGAGATGGTTGTGCGAATTGAGCTCGTACTATATGGATATGGAGAAAAGAGTTTCGGAAGAGATGTTGTATCGTATAGAGAAAGAGATGGAGAAGATATCGATGATGAGTGAAAACGAGTATCGCAAAGGCATAGAGGATAGTGTAAAAATGGTACTTGCGGAGGCGACGGAGTGTCGAGGGAGGTAGTGAGGTGTTCGTGCATATAGATATAGATAGCTTCTTCGTCTCGGCTGAACGCGCCAGAGACCACTCCCTCTGCGCCGTCCCGGTAGCTGTCGGTGGCAGAAGCGATTTAAAAATATTCAAAAAAGGTTACGCGGTCACCAAAGTGATGAATCTGAACGGAGGGGCGTTTGTCGCACCGGTGTTTCACTCCACGAAAGAAAAGAGGAGTTTCGAGAGACACTTTGTCGAGCGAAACGAAAAGGGGACGAAGATCAGAGGTATCGTCACCACGGCGAGTTACGAAGCCCGTGCCAAAGGGGTCGAGACAGGCATGCCTCTGGCGCGGGCGCTTCGGCTATGCCCGGAGATGAAGGTGCTGCCCGCCGATCTGCTCTACTATCACCGCCTATCTCATGAGCTCTATCTCTTTCTCTCTTCCTGTATCCCAAAAACGGAGCAGTACAGTATAGATGAATTTTTCGGCGATCTGGATGGATGGGTGGATATGGATGAGGCTGTCGCTTTTGCCAAAAGATTGCAGCAAGAGATACTCGAACGCTTTTTTCTGCCGGTTTCGATAGGTATAGCCAAAAGCAAATGGACAGCCAAACTGGCGACGGGGTATGCCAAGCCATATGGTATTTTGATGATCGAAGATATCGAAGATTTCATACAGGATATTCCCGTTGCGGCTTTTCCGGGAGTAGGTAGAGGATACGCGAAGAGACTCAAAGCGCTTGGAATAGAGAGGCTTGGAGAGGTGGCTTCGCAGAAGAGGCTTTTTAGCAGATGGGGAAAGAGTGGAGAGAGGCTCTATAAAAGAATACTCGGTATCGACGCCGAACGGATAGAGCCAGGAAAATCCAGACAATCCATAGGCATGAGCCGCACATTCGATCCTCTCCGCAACAAAGAGGAGATCAGGAGGCGGGTGATGATAATGGCCAGACACATAAGCTGGATAGCCCTCGAAATGGGAGTCAATCCGACCCTCTATCTTCTCAGGCTGCGTTGCTCCGGCGGAGAGAGATTGAAAGCGGGCAGAAGAGTGGAGAGGGTCTTTAGCGAATTTCTGTTCAAAAAGACACTCTCCGATATTCTGGAAGAGATTCTGGTCGGAAGTTGCGGAGTCGTGAAAATATCTCTGTCGGTATCGGATTTCGTATCGATCAGACCGAGGACGCTTTCAATGCTGAGTCTGGAGAAGGATATGCTCTTTGCCCGACTTGGAGAGGCGGTACACAGCGCAAGAGCGCGCTTCGGGCTCGATATGATAAAAACGGGCAGCGAGATTTGAACGGCTTGTCTCTTCGTCGGTACAGATCGGTTGCCCGAAGCCTCGATCGATGGTATAATTTCCCCTGGACGAAGAGAAATGACGCGGAGATCCGCCAAACGACAAAATCAAAGGATGGTGAGCTATGGGCTCCATACTCTCGATAGGGGATTGCAACACATTGGGTGCCGGCGAAATGGAGTATAGATCCTATCCGGAGAGGTTTGGGGCGAGGATCGGCAAAAAGGTCTTGAACCGGGGTGTGACGATGTCGACCACCAGAGAGGGGATAAGGCTGCTTTCGGACAATCTGGACTCCAGTGTCGATCTGCTCAGCATTCAGTTCGGGCTTGTGGATTCGTGGAGAACCTTCAGGTACGCTCCGTATGTACTCTATTATCCCGACAATATCTTCAGAAAAGCGGCCAGAAAGGTCGTAAAAAAATACAAGAAACTATGCAGAAACGCCGGATGCAATCGCGCATTGGGAGAGAAGTTTCTGGTGAGCGCGGAGGAGTATGAAGCCAATCTGCTCCGTATGATCGAAATCGCTCGCTCCACGCGCGGAGACGATATAAGCATACTTCTTGTAGATACGGCTCCCAACAAAGACACGAAAAGAAACGGATACATCATGGAGTACAACTCGATAATGACCGATATAGCCGGCCGCTATGGAGGTGTCCATAAAGTGGATATTTATCAATATCTTCTTGATAATATGAATAAATATTATTTAGACAACACCCATCTTAACGAAGCTGGATGTGATTTGGTGGCTGCAGAGCTTGAGAGGGTGTATAGAACTTTGTGTGATCAGGAAGATACGGATC
>CAZYUW010000188.1:0-4283 GCA_964650685.1 uncultured Nitratifractor sp. | reverse complement strand
AAAACCGTCGGATGGAACTGCATAAACTCCATATCTTTGAGAGCTATCCCCTTTTCGGTACATATACCGTGAATATCGGCGCTCACACTGCGGGAGTTGGTGTTGTAGGCGTACAGAGAGCCTATCCCTCCGCTGGCTATCAGCACATGATCGGCGTAAAAGGTGGCCGGCTTGTAGTTGACCATCGCCCTGATACCGTAACATCTGCCTCCCTCTATCAGCAGATCATATACCAGCGTGTTGCGCTGCATGAGGTGGAGATTGTGCTTCATCATGAAATAGTGCAGATATCTGCCCGTCGCGTCTCCTCCGGCGTGCAATATCCTGCTGGCCGAGTGCGCCGCCTCTTTGGTGTAGAGCAGCTCACCGTCGGAATCCCTGTCAAACTCCATTCCCTTGCCCAGCAGATCCTCCCTGATGGAGATGGAGTCCCTGGACATGATCTCTACCGCTTCACGAAAATTGTGGTAAGCGCCCGCCGCCATGGTATCGGCTATATGCAGATCCATATCCTTTTCATCCAGCGCCGTTACTATGCCCCCCTGAGCGTAGAAAGTATTGCATTCCCACGGGATATCCTTGCACACTACGAGGGTTTTTATTTTCTCCGGTAGATTCATGGCCGCGTAGAGTCCGGCTATACCGGCCCCTATGATTATCACATCATATCTTTTCAACTGATATCTCTTTTGTCTTTTTTTCCGTTTTCGGCACATATACGGGTCTGGTCTTGTAGCCACAACCCGATACACCCATTATCGCAAGTGCCAATAATGATATAATTGCGACATGAAAAACGCGCGAACGATTATCTCTTCCCTGGTTGGTCAAACCCATTTCAAATCCCTGACTCAGCATCGATGCTATAAAAAATATATTCAACTCATGCCACCCCGCTTCAGGGAAGCAATCGCCTTTATGACCGTAAAAAACGGCAATCTCATGATAGCCCTCTCGCATCCGGGCTACAAAATGGAGCTCAATTATAATAAAGAACTCTTGAAAAGCCTATTAAGTACCCTTGTGGAGCACGAAGAGGAGTGCGCTTTCATGGAGACGGAAAAGATAATCATATTCGTATCAGGATTTCACCGCGCTGAAGAGAAAATCTCCACAGAGACGGTACCCCGTTACGCCGAAAGAGCGAAAGGGGATTTCTCGGCCGAACCCTCCAATGGGAGACTAAAAGAGATTTTCGACAAAATACGCCGGGATATAGCCCGAAACCTGTCCGAATAGAGAGGCGAACAGGCGATATGATGGATATACACGAGGCGCTCAAAAAGATACCGTCGTCCGCGGGGGTCTATCAATATTTCGATAGAAACGGACGACTGCTCTATGTGGGCAAAGCGAAAAACCTCAAAAAGAGAGTCAGGAGCTACTGGCGCATCTCATCCGCTCTGCGACCCCGTCCCGATCTGGGTCCCAGGATCACAAAAATGCTCGAAGAGTCGGCGTCTCTGGACTATATTGTCGTGGAGAGCGAAGAGGACGCTCTGATACTTGAGAACTCCCTGATCAAGCAGCTCAAACCCAAATACAACATACTGCTCAGAGACGACAAAACATACCCCTATATATATATCGACAAATCAAAAGACTTCCCTCGTTTCGAATTGACCCGCAGAGTGATCAAAGGCAAAAAGATCAGCTACTACGGCCCCTTTACGACCGGCGGCAGATCTCTGCTGGAGTCTCTGTACGAGATATTTCCTCTCGTACAGAAAAAAGGGCTCGAGAGACAGAAAAAAGCTTGCCTCTTCCATCAAATAGGACGATGTCCGGCTCCGTGCGAACAGAGAATAGACAAAGAGGAGTACGCCAAAACGATCGAAGCCGCCCAGAAAGCTATCAAAAATCTCAGAATCATCACGGAAAAACTGAGCGAAAGAATGCTCGAACTGGCACGACAGGAGCGTTTCGAAGAGGCCGCGACGCTCAGAGACAGGATCGAAAGCATCAAAAAACTCAGGATCCACTCGGATATAGATACTGCTGGAGATGAAAACTACGATATTATCGGGATACTCAACGGTCAAGAGAGGGGCGTAGTGGTCAAGCTGTTTATGAGAGACGGCAAAATAGTATCGACAGATCACAGCTTTTTTCGGCATACGGAACTTTTCGATTCCGACGAGGCCTACAGACAGACCCTGCTGGCTTTTTACGAAAGCGACAAGCCCGATACTCCCTGTACCGTTATGACAGCGCACGAATTCGAAGATATGGAGGCTGTATCTGCCACGCTCTCCAGAAGACTCGGGCACAAAATCGAAATAGTCAACCCCAAAAGAGGGCTCAAAGCCCGATTGGTCAGACTCGCTCTCAAAAATGCCCGTGAGCTTTTGAAACTCGAAAATCGCAACGAGGGGAATATAGAGAAGGATATCGCCAAAATGCTGTCGCTGCAAAACACTCCATGGAGGGTGGAGGTTTTCGACAACTCCCATCTGATGGGAGAAGCGGCGTCGGGCGCGATGGTGGTCTGGAGCGACGGTGGATGGGAAAAAACATCGTACAGACACTACACGCTCGAGGAGAGAGACGAGTACGCGCAGATGAGAGAGATGCTGCAAAGACGCATAGAGAGTTTCGAAAAAAACCCTCCTCCAGATCTGTGGCTGCTGGATGGAGGAGGAGCGGCGGAGTCTCTGGCGCTGAGACTTCTCGAGAAAAAGGGCGTATCCCTCGATGTCGTGGCCATCGCCAAAGAGAAGCTGGACTCGAAAGCCCACAGAGCCAAAGGTTCGGCCAGAGATACCATATATCATAACGGCTCGATATACAGGCTGGATTCCGCGGACAGACGCCTCCAGTGGCTCCAGATGCTCAGAGACGAAGCCCACAGATTCGCGATAGAATTTC
Source organism: uncultured Nitratifractor sp. (assembly GCA_964650685.1). Taxonomy (GTDB): domain Bacteria; phylum Campylobacterota; class Campylobacteria; order Campylobacterales; family Sulfurovaceae; genus Nitratifractor. The sequence goes on along the minus strand of CAZYUW010000188.1, from coordinate 1,415 downwards.
ACCGCAAAAAAAAGAGAGAGCAGGACAAGAGTGTATCTCTGCTTCGCAAAAAGGGGATCGGAGAGGCTACGCTGAAAAAACTGCTCGACTACTTCGGTACTTTCGAAAATATAAATTCGGCGGAGTACGAAGAGATCAAAGCGGCAGCCGGCAAAAACGCGGCCGATGCCATATCGCGAACAGATATCTGAAAAACCCCGTAATCCATCAGGCGAATTATCCAATCGTGAATATATCACAAGAACGGTATCTACCGTTTGCCAAACTTCTCCCAAATGGGTCGATATACGAAAATAGGGGCCTTTTCGGGGGAGTTTGATGGAAAAATAGACTAAATTGCCGTATTCATCGTAATTTTAGTTCACATTTAAATAGTTTTTTAATATTTAATATTATATGATATGCAAAGTACTGGAAACAAAGGAGTACAATGCGAGGAAAATCTCCACAACCAAAAGATGAAGAGTACCATTTCGGTGACGGTGTCATCATATCTGAAGCCGATACGAATGGGGTAATAACTTATGTCAACAAAAAATTTTGTCAGATCACAGGATATGACAAAAGCGAACTGTTGGGCAAAAAATACAAGATAATACACCATCCCGATATGCCAAAAGAGATTTTCGATGAGATTTGGGATACAATCAGGGCCGGAGAAAACTGGAACGGGCTCATAAAAAATCTTCGCAAGGATGGACGCTACTACTGGACGCACACTTATGTAGAGCCTATCGAGAAAAATGGAGAAATTACCGGATATCTGGCCATTCATCGTCAAGCCAGTGAATCCGAAATAAAAGACGCTAAAATCAAATATCTGCAACTAAAGAACAAAGAGAGGAAGTAGGATTATGTACTGTGTTACCAATAGCGACAATCATATTATTGCAGCCAGCGGCGATTTTATTGAAGAAGTCGGCGCGAAAGATGTACATGAAGCGGCTCTTGCTTTCATCGGCAGTGAAATAAACATAGACAGAGAAAAAGGCAGTATGTTTTTCGAATACACCCAGAAACTGTACAGCTACACTCAAACCGATATCGAATCCGTAATGGGCGATCTGGTATTGTACTCCATCACTCCTCTTACGCAGGAGCGGCATCCTTCAGACTCTCTGCCGTCAGTTGCCGACCGCGATATCGAAAAGAATCACGCGGATTCTGATATGTCGATCATAAAAGCGGAGACCGGACAGGAGCTTCCGGCCGACGACGATATCTCTTTGGACGATATACTCTCCATAGGCGACGAAGAGAGCGATTCTAAAGCGGTTCAAGACGAAGAGAGCGATTCTAAAGCGGTTCGAGACGAAGAGAGCTCTTCGGAATCTGTCGCGGACGACGATATATCACCCCTGGACGCATTTGGGACATTTGAAAGTGAGGAGGAACGATCCGGTTCCGCCGACGAC
>CAZYUW010000187.1:0-3006 GCA_964650685.1 uncultured Nitratifractor sp. | reverse complement strand
GTCTCATGCGGAAGTGGCGGCATTGGCCGTCGCATACGAAAATCTTAGTGGCAGAAAGCTTCCAGTGAAGAGATATGACGCCGTCAAAGTACACGAATTTTTAAGTACTTTACCGAAAGGATTTTTTTCGGAATGCACCATGTATGTTACTCTGGAGCCCTGTATTCATGAAGGAAAAACTCCATCATGTGCCGATTTGATATCGAAATTGAAGCCCAAAAGAGTAGTTATAGGAGCTCTTGATCCTGTAGAGACCCACACTGGTGGTGCGGAATTGATGGCAAGCAGAGGTATCGATGTAGATATATATATATGTAAGGATAAATCTAATGCTCTCATAGAGCCTTTCGTAATCTGGCAAAAAAGGGCCTTTGTTCTTTTCAAACTGGCGCAGACGAGTAATGGCAGAATAGGTGGAGGATATCTGAGCTCCAAAGAGTCGCTCCGTCATGTCCACAGGCTGAGAAGTGCTGCCGACATGCTTTTGATAGGTGGTGGAACCGTGAGATATGACAGGCCAAGGCTTGATTGCAGATTTACGGGAGAATCACCACCCGATGTTTGTATCGTTTCAAAAAAAGGAGATTTCGATGCCGATATTCCACTATTTGGAGTGCCTGATCGTGAGGTACGGGTGACGGATAAGCTGGATATGTTCGAAAGCCCATCTTTTTTATTGGTTGAAGGTGGAGAGGGTATGTTGAGACTATTGAAGGATCGTATAGATTGGTTTCTTGTCTATCAGACTCCTAAGCTCAGCCCACATCATCTATCGTATAATATCGATAAAAATATCGAGTTTCTGCATCATGATAGAACAGGCAGAGACCTGAGAATATGGAGCAGATTTGAACAGTAACGAAAAGCAGGAGAAAATTGTCGGTATGTTTGACGAGATCGCTTCTACATATGATCTCGCAAACAGGGTATTGAGTTTTGGCATAGATGTTCAATGGCGCAAAAAGGGATGCGCCAAAGCTTTCGATCTACTTGAAAGTGATAAGATAGAGCAGATTGTCGATGTTGCTACCGGAACAGGAGATCTCTTGCTGCACTGGAAAAGTGTGGCCGAAAAGAGAGATTTGAACATAGGAAGATATCTTGGAATAGATCCATCTTCCGGCATGCTGGAGGTGGCAAGAAAAAAGGTCGAATTTGCCGACTTTATTCAGGGCAAAGCCCAGGAACTTCCCATGAAAGACGAAAGTTCCGAAATAGTATCGATCGCGTACGGAATAAGGAATGTAGTCGACAGAGAAGAGGCGCTGAACGAGTTTTACAGAGTATTGAAGCCCGGTGGCATATTGGTGATCCTCGAGTTTACCAGACAGGATAGAAGTGGCTTGATATCTTCTGTAGTTGATTTATACATGAAGAGAGTTTTACCGATAGTTGGCGGCCTTGTATCTAAAAACTACGCGGCATACAGGTACCTTCCGGATTCTATAGAGGAGTTTTTGACTGCAGATATGTTGATAGCCGAGATGAGTAAAGCTCGACTGCAAATGTGTTATGTAAAGTCGTTTTCGATGGGAATATCGACACTTTTTGTGGCACAGAAATCGAAAAGATAGACACATATATAATAAAATCCATGGAGACCTTTTTGCAATTAGCTTCGAATAAGGTTTTTAAACGGGTGATTGCCTATATGCAGGAGATTTAATGGAAGTGATGAGCGTGTCATCTTTGAACGAAAAGATCAAGTCTCTCCTTGAGGCTACCTTTATGCATATTCGTGTAGAAGGAGAGATAGCTTCGGTGACATATCACAGGAGCGGCCATGTATACTTTTCCATCAAAGATAAAAAGAGTTCGATTAAATGTGTCCTTTGGAGATCAAATGCATCTAAACTCAAATTTAGACTGGAAAAAGGGGAGCATGTTGTCATAGATGGTTCTATTGGTGTGTATTCGCCAAGAGGAGAGTATCAAATATTGGTTGCAGGCGTCGAACCTTACGGCATAGGAGCATTGGCTTTCGCGTTCGAACAAATGAAAAAAAGACTTGATGCCAAAGGATATTTCGACAAATCTACAAAGAAAGAGATTCCTGGATTTCCAAAAAAGATAGCTATTATAACCGCTGCGGGTGGCGCTGCTTTGCAGGATATGCTTAAGGTGTCCCAAAACAGATGGCCTCTACTGGAGATATATGTCATGGATGTGCTGGTCCAGGGAGAGGGAGCCGCGAAGGAGATCGCGGATGCGATACTATACGCGGACAGACTGGGTATGGATATTATCGTTGTGGGAAGAGGTGGCGGCAGTGTCGAGGATTTGTGGTCGTTCAACGAGGAAGTCGTCGCAGACGCTATATATATGGCCAAAACACCGGTAGTCAGTGCCGTTGGGCACGAGGTGGATATACTGATATCGGATTTCGTTGCCGATTTGAGAGCACCCACGCCCAGTGCCGCGATGGAGATGATACTGCCGGATATGAATGAGATCGCGCAGATACTCGATGAGAGAATCGAAAGCATGGTAACGCGCATGAAGCATATCATATCGAACAAGACAGAGTATCTTGAAAGTACGATGGAAACGATGTCGTCAGCGTCCACATCATATAAGCTGTCTCGCCTCTCTGATCTTTTCGAAACTCTCGAAAAGGAGTATGGTCGCATAATCGATGCCAGACTGGAAGGGATCGAAAATGGCATAGCGCCTATAAGGGACCGAATGAATCTCGTGATTAGAAATATTCTGGACAAGAAAGAGTCTCATGTAAATGCAATTTGCGATCATATAACGAGATACAGACCTGAACTTAGAAGAAAAAAAGGATGGGCGGAAGTAAGCAAAAATGGCAAGAAAATATATCTGGATGAATTGGAAAAAGGAGATATATTCATTGCAAGCGACGGTTCCTGCGCGATACATGCCGAATGTCTGGAAAAAAACAGTATTCGCTGAATATCACAATACTGTCTGCAGTCTCTTTTTTGGCTGCAACGATTCTGCCTTTTTTGAGTTGTACTAGCCAACACTTGATCTGACACT
>CAZYUW010000186.1:0-6154 GCA_964650685.1 uncultured Nitratifractor sp. | reverse complement strand
GACCCCTGTTTTTCCGGTGAGTTTGGCGGTTACCGTCAGCTTGAACCCTGGCAGTTCCGGTAACTCCTCTATATCTGTTTTTACAGAGCTCAGAGCCAGCGGGTGACACATGGGGATGAGGTCGGGTGTTCTTTTGGCCCCCTGTATGGCTGCGATGACGGCTGTCTGCAGTACGGGCCCTTTTTTGGCGGTGTCGTTTATGACCGCATCGTACGCATCTCTACTCACCTCGATAGTGCCAGACGCGACTGCTACACGCACAGTATCGGATTTGTCGGTCACATCTACCATCTTGGGCTTGCTCTGTTCGTCCAGATGGGTCAGTTTCATACGGATCTCCTTTTTTCGTCGAATTTTTTCTTTAGCTGCTTTCCATTTTGTATCGTTCGCAATTATATCGTGAAAGACAGATCTTGTACTTTGGGTGCTTTTTGGAGTTTTGCATAATGCAATCGTCGGCATAGACACTCTTTTTGAGAGCCAGTAACGAAAAAGTGACAAAATGACGAAAAAATATTGATTTTTAAGAGTTCTTTCATCATATGATGGCTAAGATTTAGCGTCAGGAAAAGAGGAGGATAATTTGACTTACGCTTTTGTCAGACAGTTTTCCGGTGAAGAGTCTCTGTCTGCGCAAAGAGCGCAAATCGTCGAATATGCTCTGGGCAACGGTCTGTCCATCGACAGTGAGATGATGGAGTTCGAGAGCGCCGGGAAGCCTCTTGGTGAGAGGAGGTCTTTCAGAGACTTTCTCAATACTCTCTCCGAGGGCGATACCGTCATCGTCGAAAGGGTCGAGACACTGGGTCGGGATATCGAGGAGGTGATAGTGGTGGTCAACTGCCTCCTCAGCAGGAACATATCTCTGGTCATCGCGCACAGTGGAATCGAGATCGACGAGAGCACACGACTCCTGGAAATACTTCCACTGATAATGAGGCTGAAAAAAGATACTCGGGAGAGGGCGGGGGACAACAGAGTCGGAAGGCCCAAGGGCAGAAAATCCGCTTCGAAATTCGACAGCCATCTCCCCGAGATTCTCGCTGGACTCAAGTCCGGCCGAAGTGTCAGCTTCATAGCCCGAAAGCTGGATGTCAGCAGAAGTTCGCTCAAAGACTATATAGAGTCCAGGAGTCTCAGGCAGATACTCGAAGATTCGCATCTGAAGGCCAAAGCGCGCAAAAATGCGAAAAGAACACTGCCCGATCCGAAGCTCAAATGCACACTCGAAGAGAGACGATCAATCTAACACAAAGGAATACAATGCAGGAGTCAAGCATGCAGCAAGAAACACAAAAAAAGAAACTGAGCGCCAAAGAGTATCTGAAAAAATGGATACCCTACAGGACCAAAAGATACTGGACATTTTTGATCATTACCATCGTATCACTGGTGCTGCCGTGGATCAAGGTGGGCGACAATCACTTCTTTCTGCTCAATTTCGATCACAAGCAGCTTCACTTTTTCTTCGTGCGCTTCGATATGCAGGAGCTCTACCTCATGCCTTTTCTGTTGATGCTCATGTTTCTTGGAATATTCGCGATGACCGCGCTTGGGGGCAGGGTATGGTGCGGATGGGCCTGTCCTCAGACGATATTCAGGGTTATATATCGTGATCTCATAGAGACCAAGCTTCTCAAGCTGAGAAAAAAGATCAACAACAAGCAGATAGAGCCGGATATGAGCAAAGCGGAGAATATCACCAAAAAGATAGTGGCGATACTGATATGGTCCGTGCTGTCCTTTGTCGCGGCAGCCGACTTTCTATGGTATTTCGTGCCGCCTGAAGACTTTTTCAAGTATCTCCAGAATCCATCCGAGCATGGCCTTCTCGTTGGAATGCTCGTCAGTACGGCTCTCTTTCTCATAGCCGATATCGTATTCATAAAGGAGAAGTTCTGTGTATATATCTGTCCATACAGCAGGGTTCAGTCCGTACTCTACGATGACGATACCATCATGGCTATATACGATCCAGTAAGAGGTGGAGAGATATACGAGGGTGAGCACAACGAACGCTTCAAGAAGTACTCCAGGCGCAAAGAGTTGACGGCCGATTTTCCCGATGCCGAATGTATGACATGCGAAAGCTGCGTCAAAGTCTGTCCTACCCATATCGATATCAGAAAAGGTCTGCAGCTTGAGTGTATCAACTGTCTCGAGTGTGTCGATGCATGTACCGAAGTGCAGGCTGCTTTCAACCGCCCCAGTCTCGTTCAGTGGTCAAGCGAGAGAGAGACCCTCAGGCACGAAGGGAAAACCAGGTATCTCAGACCCAAGATACTCGGATATTTCACTATCCTCTCGATAGTTCTCGTAGCTCTTTTCGTGATGGGAAGCAAAAAGGAGCATATGCTGCTCAATGTCAACAAGACAACCAGACTCTACAAGATACACAAAGGTGGCGTTGTGGAGAACGACTATCTCTTCCTTTTCCAGAATACCGATACCAAAGACCACAAATACTTTTTCGAGATAGACAACAAAGATATCAAGATAGTCAGACCGAACAAGCCTTTCCATCTCGGTGCCGGCAAAAAGAAAAAGAAGGTTGTCGTACTCACTACGGATAAAAAGCTGGCCGAAAACACTAGGAAAGACACTCCGCTGAAAATAACTGTACACGCTTATGCCGTGGACGATCCCAAAAAGATCACCGTCATAAGAAAAACAGTATTTGTCTACCCTCGTATAGATCTGGTGGAAAAAGAGAAATAAAAAGACAGCAGGGCACTGTTTGTGCCCGTTTGCTTGTGCCGGCGGCTTCATGTCCTTTGCATGCAACCAGACTCTGCCTAAATAAGACAAATTTTATCCTGATTAGATACAATACTTGAGCAAGATCAAGAATCTGGCTAAAAAAATCAAAATAACCAAGGAAAAAATATGGCAACAGTCACGCTCAAAGGAAACAGCTGCAATCTGGAAGGAAACGAAGTAAATGTTGGAGATAACGCGCCGGAAGTGGTAGTGGTCAAATCGGAAGATCTGAGTGATCTGAAAGTGGGTGGAGCGAAGGGAAAAGCGCAACTTGTTATCGTGGTGCCCTCTCTCGATACACCTGTATGTGCTACGGAAACTGCAAAGTTCAACAACCAGGCGGCAGGAATAGATGGGCTGGAGCTCACGGTTGTATCGATGGATCTGCCCTTTGCGGCCAAAAGGTTCTGCACAACCGAAGGAATAGACAACCTGACGGTGGCGTCGGATTTCAGAAACAAGGATTTCGGTAGAGCCTATGGCATGCTCATAGCCGACGGAGCGCTTGCGGGTATTCTCGCCAGAGCCATCTTCGTGATCGACAGAGGCGGTAAGGTCGTCTATAAGCAGCTGGTGCCGGAGATCACCGAAGAGCCCAACTACGAGGAGGCTCTCGAAGCCGCCAAAAAAGCGGCCGCGGGAGAGTAGATTTCTGTGGGGGTCGAGCTCTCTTTCGGCCTCTTCACGCATATCTCCGGCTGGAGAGGGAATGGTATGCATATCCTGTTTTGGCAGGATATGCACACTGTTTTATCGATACAATTTAAAAGTTCAGTGTCGCCGCTCTGGCGATCTCCTGTCGCAAAAACGAAAAGCCTACGGAAGGATAAAGCATGAAAAGACTCTTTTGCGTGTCTGTCGCAATTGCATGTGCGATGCATAGCGCTTATGGAAAAGGAAAAGAGAGCGGCAAAGAGGACTATTATGGCAAAATCGGTTTCGCCTACCAGTGGCAGGATGAGAGCTGGAAAGCCGATGGCGATTTCGCGGACGATGACAACAACGGCTTCAGTGCGATCGCTTTGCTCGGGGGCAAAACAGAGATCGGCAGAGGTTTGGATATGGGCATCGAGATAGCCGGCTGGAGTGATTTCGGATGGGATCTGGCGGGCGCTCCGAGAGTGGAGGCGGAGAGAGGCTCCGGAGCCGAAATCTCTCAGGCGTATTTGGAGTACAGCCTGGCCGCGATCGGGATAAAGGCAGGCAGGCAAGAGCTCTCCAAAGAGCTCTCTCCCTGGGCGTGGACAAGCCATACCGCCGGTGTGGCCGACTGGGTCTATGACGGCTTGATCATGAAGTACGAACTTTCTACCGATACCAGCGTGAGTGTGGGATGGGTGTCGCAGATGTCCCACAACTCCGACGAGGAGCTCGATATGGGAGACTCTTCGGGTATGTTTCTGCTCTCTCTACTTGACAGCTCATTCGAAAAGACCCGGATAGCGTTGAGCGCATACTATATCCCAAAAAGCGGACTCAATACGATATACAGTGCTACCGCATCGACAGGAGACACATGGTCGCTATGGGGGTCGATAGTCGGTGGAGACTCTTTGCGCTTCGGGCTGCAGGGTGCTTTCGTCGGAGGAGAGATCGACGATATGCCAAGTGGACGAAGCTGGAATTCAACCTGCGCTATTGCCGCCAGAGTCTCCGCCAAAATCGAGAATTTCGATATTTCACTCGCGGTATCGTACATAAACGACGGTGATTACAGCCTCAGAGCGGCCGGAAGCGGCAGGGAGGATGGAGCGTTGTGGACGGACAACGAGATGTCTGCCGACGGATACGGTGCCGATCAGTGGGCATTTCTCACGAAAGCTTCATACGATTTTTCGGGCAGCAGTATATACGGAACGCTTGGATATTGGGATTTCGACAGACACACCTTCAGGGGGGATGAGAAGAGAGCCGGAGGTGCGAGGCTCGGATATAAGTTTTCCGCGATGGGGCTCGACGCGAAAATCGAGTACAGATACAGGAGAGTTGAGTACTACAATCCCGCAACTCTCGCCAGAACGAGGCAGAGGATCAGGCTGGAGGCTTACTACGATTTCTGATTCGAAGCACTCAGTGCGTTTCGGGATGAAGGTCTTTCCTCTGCTATAATACCCGCATGGAACGATATGTATCAATTTTGGCCATATTGGTGGCGATGGGAATGAGCGGCTGCGGTGGTGCGAAAACCGTGCCCGAACAGAATGGAGTCTCTACATGGGGCCATACAGGTGTCATATATGAAGGTCGTATGTCCGGAGGAGGTCGCGGCGGCGGAGGAGCGGCCGCGGTCGTTGGATTCGAGGTGCATCCGAGGAGCGGTCTGGGTGCCGGGATCGAGGCGGCCGGATATAGTGGCGGCTGACAGACCTCCAAAAAGCGAAAGGATCCTGGGATGGGCAAAAAACTGCATCTGGTGAGTCTGGGGTGCACCAAAAATCTTATAGACAGTGAAGTGATGCTCGGCAAACTGAAAGATTACGAGATCAGCGACGAAGCTGATGACGCCGATGTGATCATCGTGAACACATGCGGATTTATCGATGCGGCGAAAGAGGAGAGTATAGGAACCATTCTGGAGCTCCAGAGAAACAGAAAAGAGGGCTCTTTGCTGGTTGTGAGCGGTTGCCTATCCGAAAGATACAGGGATGAGCTCCGGACGGAGATCCCCGAGGTCGATATATATACCGGCGTAGGGGACTACGACAGGATAGACGAAATGATCGAGAAGAAAAAAGACCTCTTCTCTCCCCGTGTATATCTCGCCGATGAAAACTCACCGAGAGTACTTACGGGTTCGCTCTATCACGCCTACATCAAGATAGCCGAAGGGTGCAATCAAAACTGTTCGTTTTGCGCAATACCCTCTTTCAAGGGCAGACTTCAGTCGAGAACTATAGACTCCATAGTTGCCGAATGCACAAAAATGGCGCAGAACGGCTATTTCGATCTCTCCTTCATCTCACAGGACAGCTCCAGTTTCGGAAGAGACAGAGGAGATAGAGATGGACTTTTGGGACTGATCGAGGCGATTGAAAAGATAGATGCCGTCTTGTCCGCACGCATCCTCTATCTCTATCCCTCTACGCTTGGAGAGGATGTCATCGGCGCTATCGCGGATTCAAAAATTTTTTCGACATATTACGATATGCCGATACAGCATATAGACGATCGTATGCTAAAGGTAATGAAGAGAGGTTTTGGAGAGAAGCAGACGATAGCTTTGCTGGAAAAGATGAAAAGTCAGAAGGACTCTTTCGTCAGAACATCCGTGATAGCCGGTCATCCGGGCGAGAGCGAAGAGAGTTTCGAAAGATTGTGCCGTTTTCTGGAGGATTTCGGCTTCGATCGTATAAATGTGTTTGCCTACTCCAACGAGGAGGATACGGTCTCCTGG
>CAZYUW010000185.1:0-7258 GCA_964650685.1 uncultured Nitratifractor sp. | reverse complement strand
GTTCTCTTTACCGTACAGCTTTATCATCTTTCGTGCCAGATCCACTATCCTGACAGGCTCTCCCATATCCAGTATGAACAGCTCTCCACCCCTGGCCATGGCAGCGGCCTGCAGTACCAGTTGACACGCCTCCGGTATCAGCATGAAATATCTGGTGATATTTTCATGGGTTACGGTGACAGGACCACCCTTTTCTATCTGGGATCTGAACTTGGGAACGACACTGCCGCTGGAGCCCAGCACATTGCCGAAACGGACCGATACTATCTCTGTGTCGCCGCTGTCTATATTTTGGGCATACAGCTCCGTCACTCTTTTGGTAGCACCCATGACATTGGCAGGTCTGACCGCCTTGTCGCTGGATATGTTGACCAGCTTGCCGACACCGTACCCCACCGACAGATCTATCACATTCATCGCACCCATGATGTTGTTCTCTATGGCGGTATCGCTGTTGGCCTCACAGAGAGGAACATGTTTGTAGGCCGCCGCGTGTATGACGATATCGGGCCTGTATCTGGCGAAAACCTCTTCGAGTCTCTTTTTGTCCAATATGGAAAGTAGTCTGGGAACGGCTATGGAGGGATCGAGCTCGTCGTGGATCGCGTACAGGTTGTATTCGGAGTGCTCCACCAGTATCAACTGTGCCGCTCCGAACTTCTGGCACTGCCTGCATATCTCGCTGCCTATACTTCCGCCGGCACCGGTGATCAAAACCTTTTTGCCTTCGATGAACTCTCCTATGATCTCCGCATCGAGATCTTTGGGTTTGCGGGCCAGTAGATCTTCGATAGCGATGTTTTCGAGCTTCTCCTCTCCCTCCTCCTGAAGACGGATCCGTTTGATCTCCCTCACGCCCAGAGGTTCCAGACGATCGATGAGTCGATTGAGCTCTTTTTGCTCCAGCTCCTGCGCGACGATCACCGTACGGATCCCGTAGCGCTCCACCAGCTCCTCCAGCCGCTGCGGAGGATAGACCCTGATATTGTCGATGATGCTTCCGGCCAGACCTGGTTCGTTCCATGATACGATCGCTTCGGGCTTATAGGATGGCTGTACGCTCGCGATCGCTTTGAGTACCGCGGCTCCCCCCGCTCCCGGACCGATGATCAACGCCGGTTTGAGTCCCCCGGATAGTGTCGATTCCAGCAGGAGACGCTTGGCCATACGCAACCCTCCCAGTGCCAGAAAAGAGAGGAAAAAGTCGATAATGAAGATACTTCGCGCGAAGGGCATGAAGTGCGTTCGAAAGATGGTGAGCACCAGAATGAACGCACCATAGGCCACTACATGCGCCTCGAGTACCCGGCGCATATCCCCCAGACCGAAAAATCGCCAGACGATCCGATACTGCCTCCTCCAGGCCATGGCCGATACCTTCAGGCCTACCAACACAGTATATGTGAGCCAGAAGTGCTCCAGATAGCTTGGTGAAATATGGAAATTGAAACGCAGCAGATAGGCCGAATAGAGAGTGAAGAGCGAGAGAAAAATATCAGCGATCAGAAAAAAAACGAATCGCTTCCAAGGAGTGGGTCGCAGACCCTCGTTCCATCCGTTCATCTCAACGCTCCTCTGACAATGCCTGCGATACGCTCTATATCGGCTCGTTCCATCGCCGTTCCGCTGGGCAGACAGAGCCCTCTGGCAAAAAGTGTCTCGCTCACCCCGCCGCCGTAGACCTTCGCCCCCGAGAAGAGTGGTTGAAGGTGCATGGGCTTCCAGAGGGGCCTGGACTCTATACCGTTTTCGTCCAGTCTCCTCATCACCTCGAAAGGATCGCTTCTTTCGAATGTCAGCGTGCTCAGCCATCTGTTTCCCACAGCCCTCTCCTCTTCGGGCATAAACGAGATCTCCTCTATATCCCCCAGCAGTTCACGATAACTCTCGAATATGGCTCTTTTTCTTTCGATCCTGCTTCGCAAAACCTCCATCTGCCCCACCCCTATCGCGGCAGCCACATTGCTCATGCGGTAATTATACCCCATCTCTGCATGTTCGTACCACAACTCATCCTCTCTGGCCTGGGTAGCGAGATGTCTGGCTCTGGATATATCCCTCTCGTCGGATCCGACCAGCACTCCACCGCCTCCTGCAGTGATGATCTTGTTGCCGTTGAAGGAGTATATGCCAAACCTGCCGAAACTGCCTGTATGGACACTGTCGTAGAGCGCGCCCATACTCTCGGCCGCATCCTCTATCAGCGTGACATCGTACGATTCGCATATTCGGGCGATCTCCGCGATCCGAGCCGGCTGACCGTATATGTGCGCTACAATGACCGCTTTGGGTTTCTCTTTGCGTATCGCGATCTCCAGCAGCTCTGGATCCATATTCCACTTTTCGTCCGAATCCACGAATACCGGTACGGCATCCATATAGAGAACCGGAGAGGCCGAAGCTATGAAGGTGAATGTCGAAACGACGACACGATCGCCTCTCTCGACACCGGAGAGTCTCAAAGCCAGATGTATCGCGGCGGTACCGGAGCAGAGAGCCGCGGCGGCTGGCGATCCGCTAAACGCACACACTTCACGCTCAAGTCTGTCGACATACTCTCCGAGAGGAGCGATATAGTTGCTCTCGAATGCCTTTTGGACATATTTCAGCTCACTGCCCCCCATATGCGGGGGCGAAAGGTATATTCTATCCACACTCGTGCCTTTTTATGACTTTGGCCGGAGATCCCAGTGATGTCGTGCACTCCTCTATATCCGACACTACCGTGGATCCGGCACCCACGATACATTTCCAACCTATACGGATCGACTGTATCACGCAACTCGACAGACCTATATGCGTGAGATCTCCGATCTCCACTCCTCCTCCCAGCGCCGCCTGGGGAGAGATATGGACGAAATCGCCTATACGACAATCGTGTTCGACGACCGAGTTTGTGTTCAGGATCACACCGCATCCCACGACGGCATCCGCGTTGACCACTACTCCGGGCATAACTACAGTCGCGGTTCCGATGGAGGCACTTTTGGATATCGTAGCCGAGGGGTGTACGAGTGTGCACAGATCCATGCCGTCGTCCATCAGCTTCATAAACATCTCTTTCCTCTTTCGATTGTCTCCTATGCCCAGAGCGACGGCCACGCTCCTGCCGTATCTCTCTTTGAAGATCTCGTATGAGGGGATATCGTTCTCGCCATCGTCGATAAATACGATCTCCGCATATCCGCTCTCCAGCGCTATATCGGCCACCACTTTGCCATGACCGCCGGCTCCATATACTGCTACAGTGTTTCTACCCATTGCCTTTGAACTTCTCCATTGTTGCGCGTCCTTTTTGGGATACACCTTCTCTTTTGAGCACTTTGAGCAGTGTCATCCACACTATCTTCATATCGAGCCCAAAAGATAGATTTTCCACATACCACAGATCGTATTCGAACCTCTCCTCCCACGACAGAGCGTTTCTGCCGTTCACCTGCGCCCAGCCCGTTATCCCGGGCTTCACGGCGTGTCTCCTTCTCTGTCTCTCGTCATAAAGCTCCAGATACTCCATCAGCAGAGGTCTGGGACCTATGAGGCTCATATCCCCTTTGAGCACATTGTACAGCTGAGGCAACTCGTCGAGACTGAGACTGCGAACGATCCTGCCGACGCTCCCCAGCCTCTCTTCGTCTGGAAGCAGCTCTCCGTTTTCGTCCCGTTCATCACTCATCGTTCTAAACTTGTAAAGTGTAAACGGCTTTTCGTTCTTCCCCGGTCTCTTTTGCGTAAACATTACATTTCTGTTGACAAAAACATACAAAACTGCAGCGGTTACAAGCATGAGAGGAGACAGCGTCACGAGCATGACAAACGCGACGATTCTGTCCATCGACGGTTTTATCAACCGCGGATAGAGCCCCCGCCGACTACCGAGACCGCTTTTTATCTCCTCCAGCAACCGTTTTTTGAACTTCTCTCTGAAAACCCTCTGATCATACCGCTCCATTATAGTACTGCGCACTCTGCCAGCCACTTTGTCATAGAGGCTTTTATCCCGCAAAAATCTCTCGATCGCATCCGCGAGAGAATCGACACTCTTCTTTTTACACAGTAAACCGTTTTCGAAAGGTATGACAACTTCGTTGCATCCGTTGATATCGCTCGCCAGCAGAGGCAGACCCATGCTGCCCGCCTCGAGCAGGGAGTTGGGAAGCCCCTCTCTGTAGGAGGGCAGAACGAAAAGATCCGATATCGCCAGGTAGCTTCTGACATCGCTTACAAAACCTGTCAGCACGATTCCCTCTGCCGCCTCGATTCTATTTTTCAGGTCGAGGTGGAACGGATCCTCTCCCTTCTCGAAATCACCCACTATGAGAAGCCTGAGATTTTCATACCGGCTTTCGAGTCTTTCGAAAGCCCCGAGAAGCTCTCGGAGCCCTTTGTCCACCACGATCCTGCCTACGAACACCATTACGAAATCATCCTCTCCGAAACCGAGACTCTCTCTGATCCCGGCTTTTTCTTCCGCACTGAAAGTGTCTTCGAAACGGGAGGTATCGACACCGTCGATAGAGCCGTTCCAAACCACTTCGACATCTTCCACCCCGAGCTTTTCGGCCATATACTCCCTGAGCCCGAAACTGTTGCAGTATAGAGAGGTGGAGAAAAAATAGCTCGTCTTTTCAGAGACTTCGAGAATCACGCGCTTGAGGCCTTTGGCTTCCATCAGAGGCATACCGACGACATTGTGTATCCTGGTCGGTACGCCTGCGAAAAATGCCGCGATCGTTCCAAGCAATCCAGCTTTTGGCGTGAATGTATAGACACAATCCGCTTCGAGTCTGCGAAAGAGTCTGTATAGCGCAAAAAGGGCCTTCAGGTCTTTCAGCGGCGTAATCTCCCGTGTCAATGCAACCGTATGCACCTCGACCCTCTCTTTTTTTTCGATACGATCGATTCTCTCCGAATCTTCGGATGTCACAATATGCACCTCGAACTCGCCGGACAAAAAGCGCGGCTGTCCACTCACCAGTGTATCGAAACTCATCGGTACCGTCGCCACCATCACCAGTACAGGCTTCACCCGTTCACCTCTTTGCGGATACTTTCGAGCAGATACTCTTCCACTCCGATGAACTCGTCGTAGCCTAAACGCTCTTTGAGGAGGGTATTGTCCGCGGTAGACAGATGCAGCTCCTCCCTGTATATACTCTCCGTCTCTATCTCCATACCGTGATTACGCAAAAAATCGAGGATATTTCCTATAGAACTTCCTCTGCCGGTTCCCACATTCACGACATTTATCTCTTTTTGACACAAAATCCTGCTGTATATCTCCACCACATCGTCGATGTGTATAAAATCCCTTATGGCGTTGCCGTTGTTGACGATATAGAGCTTTTCGTGTCTCAGACAGGCGTTTTTTATCTTGCCGATCACCGAAAAACCGTCATCGCCTCCGTACATGTTGAACACTCTGGCGATAGTGTAGTCTATACCGTTTTCGACGCAGAATTTCTCTACGAGCTTTTCGTTGGCCACCTTGAGAGCGGCATGCAGATTCGCCGGCTTCAGCTCGTCGCTCTCTCTGCACAGAATGTTGTTGCCATAGACCGAACTACTGCTCGTGTACAGCACCTTTCCTACGCTCTTGGCGACGATACACTTCAAAACGGTCGATGTGACATATATCGATCTGCCGATATACTCCTGCGGATCGGAAATATCGTTGAGTCTATTTGCGGTCTGAAAGTTGTTGAATACGATATCGAATCTCTCTCGACCGATATCGTCCGGCAGAGCCCCTTTTTGCAGGATCTCTCCGGCAGATACGGGCCTGACCCTCTGCAGTCTCTTCTGCAGATGCGCTGTGAGGTTGCTCTCTTTTCCGATTACGACACACAGTTTCGCGTCCCCCATGCCATTACCTCTTCAATCTGTACACTTTGGCCCACGGCGTGATTATCACAGGCTCGAAGAGCTCTTTGTCATATCTGCCGAGAACGAACATCTGCACATAGGCGGATTCGTACAGTTTTCTGTCCATCACCACGAGACGGTTGTAGCTGGGCATAAACAGTATATATACATTGGATCTGCGATCGTAGATATTCTCCTTCAGATCCACCTTGCCGCTCTTGTCCGTTACGGCTATGACGAAACGATTTATTGGCAGGATATGTTTCCCGAAGCCAAGCACCCCTTTTTTCATATCGAACAGTACATTTTTGCCCAGTATCAACTGATCTCCCGATCGTACTATTCTGTCGGCCATATAGAAAAAGCTCTCTTTCTCCACCTTGCCGCTCTTCAGATCTATCGAACTGAATATGGCGACCGTGGGAAGGATATTCAGCATCCTCATCGGCAGATAGTAGTAAACCTCTCTCGTTTTAGGCGGCAGAGTGAAGTCTTTGTCGGAGAGAAGCTCCAGAAAGATATCGGGATCGGTGATGTTGCGGTCCGCCATCATCTTTTCGAGATAGCTGCCCGAAGCTCCCCAGCTGTTGACATTTTCTGTGTATTCGGTTACCAGTCTCGCCATGTTCGCGCTGGGGAGTTGCGCTTCGCTCAGGACAAAACTGATCGGAAAGTTGGCGCCTCCGTTATGCTTCCCGCCATCTACGACCGTCTTGACATTGGCGTAGTATCTGATAGGGTAGCCATAGTCCCACCACGCCAGCACATAATCCTCTCTATCCGCGATTTTACCCAGTCTATCCAGTACGGCGATCTCTTTGTCGCTGAACACAACGGGAACATCGTATGAGTATATGTGGGATATGTTAGGCACCAGTACGAGAACGAGCAGCAGCAGAGCGTAAAGCCTCTCGCAGATCTTTTTGGCGAGCCTCTCTCCTGTAACGGCCAACACCAGAAAAGCCAAGAATATCGCCATATAGGCGATCAGCTCCCCAAAATCAGGAGCGAGAGCGCCAGAGGAGTAGAGTTTGGCCATGCCGGACACTATCCCTTCGCTCCCGTCGATATAGCGGGCTATGTAGTTGAACTTCATGGCGGCATAGAGGAGCGAAAGCGCGATAGCGGCTCCCGGCAGATATCTCCTGGGAGCCTCCGTGGCCGCATATACGATCAGATATCCGGCACCGAGCGCCATCACCGGAACGGCATACACGGTAAATCTCAATCCGCCCCCCATCGCCAGAAATCCGAGTCCCAGCATAGGAAGCGCCAGCCACATAATCCTGTATCTCAGAGCGAAAAGCAGATATCCGGCCAAAGAGGCGAGAAATGTGATCGGATGGCCGCTGATCCTGTTGGCAAAGAGATCGAACGCTATGCGTCCCGACTCTCT
>CAZYUW010000184.1:0-3241 GCA_964650685.1 uncultured Nitratifractor sp. | reverse complement strand
ACTACGACCACCCAAATTTCAACGAACTCAAACAAAAATTACAAACCCTATTTGAAGGAATAAACAGATGACGATACTACCAGCGATTGATTTAAAAGATGGAAAAGCAGTAAGACTAAGCAAAGGGCTCATGGATACGGCCAAAATCTACAGCGACGAACCGGGGCAGGTGGCCAAACATTTCGAGCAGCTCGGCAGTGAGTGGGTGCATCTGGTGGATCTCAACGGCGCGTTTGCCGGGGAACCGCAAAACCTCGAGCAGATCAAAAAGATCCGCGAAAACACCCATCTCAAGCTCGAGCTTGGCGGCGGTATCCGCGACGAAGAAACGATCCGCATGTACCTCGATCTGGGGATCGATCGGCTGATTTTAGGTTCAGTCGCGGTGCGCGACCCCGCATTCGTCAAAGCGATGGCGGCGAAGTATCCCATCGTCGTGGGCATTGACGCCATAGACGGCATGGTCGCAGTCGAAGGGTGGGCCCAGACCAGCGATATGGAGGCGACGGATCTGGCGCGCGAATTTGCCGATTGCGGTGTGGAGGCGATCATCTGCACCGATGTCGGACGCGACGGCATGATGAGCGGGATCAACATCGCCTTTACCCAGTCCATCCAGGAGGCCAGCGGCATCGAGACGATCGCCAGCGGTGGACTGAGAGATATGGGCGATATCCGCGCCCTCATCGACGCAGGGATCGACGGCACCATCGTCGGCAAAGCCTTTTATGAAGGTACTCTCGATCTGCGAGAGGCTTTCGAAGCGACAAAAAAATAGAGACGGGGGTCGTCGTTGGAAAAATACTATTACGAGCTGACAATCAAAACGCGCAAGGATAGTCTGGCGACGCTGCTGGATATGATATCCATACTGAGTGACGAAGCGCTGGAGTTCGATGACGAAAAAGTCATAATCAGAAGCGAGAACGATCCCGGGGAACTGATGGAGTCTCTCGGTATAGCCAATTCGAAACTGCAAAGTCCAATAAAAATGGATTTGAAACTCGAAAAAAAGGAAAATGTCGACTGGATAGGCAGATACAGAGACTCCATACAGCCTATAAGGGCAGGCAGATTCTATATACGCCCGGAGTGGCACCCTCCCATAGAGGGGGCGATCGACATCGTCATAAATCCCGCCCTCGCTTTCGGATCCGGCCACCACGCCACCACGCACAGTTGCCTGGAGGCTGTCGGGGATTATGTCTCGGAGGGGAATACCCTGCTCGATGTGGGGTGCGGCAGCGGCATATTGGCGCTGGCTGCCGCCAAGCTCGGAGCGTTGACAGATATATGCGATACCGATCCTCTGGCTGTGGAGAGCGCAGTGGAAAATTTCGGCCTGAATGGAGAAAAGTACCGCAGAGCATGGACAGGATCGGCGCAAAAGAGCGATGCCGAATACGATATCGTCATAGCGAATATTGTTGCGGATATACTCAAAGCGATATCTACACATTTGATAAAGCGGATCGCGGAAGGAGGCATACTCATAGTTTCAGGAATTTTAGATAAAAAAGAGTCTATAGTTACAGATTCGTTCAAAGATATGACACTGCTAGATAGAAAACAAAGAGACGAATGGGTAACACTAATATACAAAAAGGATGTCAATGGCCAATCAACCAGATAACGACAACAATCAGAACAATTTTTTCAACAACAATCCTCTTTTGGCTTTCGCTCTGTTTTCCATAGTTATCATCGTGGTCTTCAAAGCCCTCATCGGAGAACAGGGGAGCTTCGAGAGCATGGTGGGTCAAAAAGGAAATATCCCGGTTACGAAAAAGGTGGGATACTCGGAAATAAAAAAACTGATCGAACAAAACAAGATAAAACAGGCCAAAATAACGCCGTCCGTAATAGAGGCTATCGGCGAAGATGGAGGCCGATCCGTACGATACATTGCCGAGAGGATACCGGCCAGCGATCCGAAGCTGACCACTCTGCTGGATGAACACAATGTCGAATATGGCGGCGTCATGGGTAACGGATTTGTCAGCGAAATGATCAGTATGCTGCTGCCTATCGTGATATTTTTCGCCATATGGATATTTCTGGCGAAACGAATGTCGAAAGGAATGGGTGGAGGGATACTCGGCGTAGGCAAAGCCGGGAAACTGATCAACTCCGAAAAACCCGATGTCAAATTCGACGATGTTGCCGGAGTGGACGAGGCCAAAGAGGAGGTCAAGGAGATCGTCGATTTTCTCAAGTATCCCGAACGATATATCGCGCTGGGAGCCAAGATCCCCAAAGGTGTCTTGCTGGTAGGACCTCCAGGCACAGGTAAAACTCTGCTGGCCAAAGCGGTCGCTGGAGAGGCCAGCGTACCTTTTTTCTCCGTCAGCGGATCGAGCTTTATAGAGATGTTCGTGGGTGTAGGAGCCAGCCGCGTGAGAGACCTCTTCGATCAGGCCAAAAAAGAGGCTCCTTCGATCATCTTTATCGACGAGATCGACGCGATAGGCAAAAGCCGGACAGCGGGGGGACCGATGGGCGGCAACGACGAAAGAGAGCAGACGCTCAATCAGCTCCTGGCGGAGATGGATGGTTTCGGCAGCGACACACCCGTCATAGTGCTGGCGGCCACAAACCGTCCCGAAGTTCTCGACCCCGCTCTGTTGCGCGCTGGACGCTTCGACCGACAGGTGCTGGTGGACAAGCCCGATTTCGAAGGGCGTCTGGCGATCCTGAAGATCCACTCCAAAGATGTCAAACTCTCGTCCGATGTCGATATGGAAGAGATCGCCAAAGCTACTGCCGGTCTGGCGGGAGCCGATCTGGCCAATATCATCAACGAAGCCGCTCTACTGGCTGGCCGACAAAACAAAAAGGTCATAGAACAGTCCGATCTGATGGAAGCGATAGAGCGGGCTTTCGTCGGACTGGAAAAGAAAAACCGTAAAATAAACGAACTGGAGAAGCGAATCGTTTCGTATCACGAGAGCGGCCACGCACTTGTCGCAGAGCTGACGGAAGGAGCCACGAGAGTGACCAAAGTCTCTATCATCCCCAGAGGATTGGGCGCACTGGGATATACTCTGCATCTGCCGGACGAGGAGAACCGTTTCCTCAAACAGAAGCACGAACTGATCGCTGAGATAGATGTGCTGCTGGGGGGGCGTGCCGCGGAGGAGATTTTTATAGGAGATATCTCTACAGGTGCCGGCAGCGATCTGCAAAGAGCCACGGATATCATCAAGGACATGATCACTAAATACGGCATGAGCGATGTCGC
>CAZYUW010000183.1:0-3584 GCA_964650685.1 uncultured Nitratifractor sp. | reverse complement strand
AGAAAGCCCGTAATATAGGGCTTTGTCGAGATTTTAGGGTGGAAGTCGGGGCGAATGGCCTGTAGCTACGGTGACCGCAGCGGCTGCTCAAACTACGATCTGGCCCAGGACAAACTGGATGCACTCAGAAGAAGCAGAAGATAACCCGCCGGATCCTTAAAAGTTTTGGATTATGATCCAAAGCCGTAAAAAGCGGGGAAAAGCACAATCGAGGCGAGTACGAGAATCTGCAGTACTATAAACGGTACCACACCGCTGTAGATATCAGTCGTTTTCACTTCCGGAGGCGCAACTCCTTTGAGATAAAAGAGACTGAACCCGAAAGGCGGAGTCAGAAAAGAGGTCTGGAGATTCAAAGCTATGAGGATGGCAAACCACATGGGATCTATCCCGATCGTCTGGGAAATAGGCAGCAGTATCGGCACGACGATGTAGCTGATTTCGAAAAAATCGATAAAAAATCCCAAAAACATGATTATCATCATGGACAGTATCAGAAAACCCCACTTTTCTCCCGGTAACTGTGTCATGAAACCCTCCACTATCTCGTCGGCTCCACTGTATGTAAAGACCATGGAGAAGGCGGTGGCGCCTACCAAAATGGCGAAAACCATCGCTGTGGTCTTGACTGTCTCGAGAGAAGCCTCCCTGAGCATCGAATAGCTCAATTTTCTGTACATGGCTGCCAGAAGCACGCTTCCTACGGCTCCCAGAGATGCCGACTCCGTCGGCGTGGCGATACCCGCGAAGATCGAACCAAGAACCAGAACGATAAGAGTCAATGGCGGTATGATGGCCAGAAGCGCCTTTTTGACGCTCGCTCCGTAACCGATTCCCTCTTCGTCCCTCAATGCCGGAGCGGCGTCCGGCTTGAAAAATGAAACAGCAAGTATATAGACGACATATATACCCACAAGTGCCAGACCGGGCCATACGGCAGCCCTGAACAGATCTCCTACCGGCAGCTGAAACACATCGGCAAGAACGATCAGGACGATCGAGGGAGGAATGATCTGACCCAGAGTACCCGAAGCACAGATGGTTCCGGTAGAGAGAGATTTCGAGTATCCGTGTCTGAGCATTACCGGTAGCGAAATCACCCCCATCGCCACGACAGAAGCCCCAACCACCCCTGTAGATGCGGCAAGCAAAGCTCCGATCAATACGGTCGAGATCGCCAAACCTCCACGCACCTTGCCAAAGAGAGTACCCATCGATTCCAACAACCTCTCGGCAAGCTCGGATTTCTGGAGTACGATTCCCATGAATATAAAAAGAGGTATAGCCATGAGTATCTTGTTCGTCATGATGGAGTAGATACGAAACGGCATCATCGAAAACATCGAGAGAAACTCCTCCCACCACTCCATCATCGTACCTCCGTCCGGCACGATCTCCATATATGACGCCCCGAGCCCGAAATAGAGAGCCACCGCGCCGAATGTGAAAGCGACGGGAAAACCTATCACCAGCATCAACAGCGCGGCGGCGAACATTATCAGTCCGATCACTCCATCACCTCCTCTTCAGGCACTGGAGTCTCTTCACCCCTGAGAACACTTATATTGTGCAGGATGAAATCGATCGCGCAAAGCACCAGAAATATAA
Organism: uncultured Nitratifractor sp.; assembly: GCA_964650685.1. GTDB lineage: Bacteria > Campylobacterota > Campylobacteria > Campylobacterales > Sulfurovaceae > Nitratifractor. The sequence goes on along the minus strand of CAZYUW010000183.1, from coordinate 1,976 downwards.
AAGCGAAGGGTATCTGCGCCTTTATCAGCCACCTGTACGGCAAGCCTCCGGGATCCTGACTGATCTCGTTGGTAGTATACGCGTCCATCACAAACTCCCATGAGCCGTAGATCACCAGCGCGACCAGAGGCAGGAGAAAAAAGATGGTGCCCATTATATTGATCCACGCCTGCTTTCTTTCACTTAGACGATCGTATACGAAATCTACCCGTACATGCGCGTTATGGCGCAACGCATATCCTGTCCCATAAAGCATTATCACCGCGAAAATATGCCACTCCATCTCCTGCATGGCTATGGAGCTGTTGTGGAAGATATATCTCATCATCACATCCCAAGCGACATTGGCTATCATGAGAATTAGAAGTACAGCAGTCAGATAACCGACAAAATCTATAAATATATCGAGAAATTTTTCTATTTTGCGCAACATCTCAGCCTCCGTTTCGAAGTTATAATTATAGCGACATCTCATTTACGCTTGTTTTTGTGTGATATAATTTCCCAAACTTTGAAAAGGAGTTCAAATGTGTATCTTCTGCAAGATAGTGGAGGGGGAGATTCCCAACAATACCGTTCATGAGAACGATGAGTTTCTGGCATTTCACGATCTCTATCCGAAAGCCCCTGTGCATATCCTGATAATTCCAAAAAAGCATATCGACTGTTTTCAGGAGTGTGAGAGTCAAACGATGGCAGCAATGACTCCATTCATCCAAGAGGTAGCCCGAAAGACGGGACTTGACCAAACAGGTTACAGATTGATAACCAACAATGGAGAGGATGGAGGGCAGGAGATTCACCATCTCCATTTCCATATGCTCGGAGGCGGGAAGTTGAAATGGGAGCACCAGCACGATGAGAGTAGAACCAGTATATGAGGGGAGAGAGATTTGAGTGATTCCATCATGGCATTGATGCTCGGGGTATCCACATTTCTGGGAGCGTTGGGGCTCCTCGCTCTACTGTGGGGTCTGCGTACCGGGCAGTTCGACGATCAATCCAAATTTCTCGACGGTGCACGCTTCGACAATGAAGAGGAGCTCAGGGATGCGGTCATGATGGAGAAGAAGAGGAGAGAAGCCCTCGAGAAGAAGAGTGGAGAGTCGGCTTCTGCAAAAGAGGGCTATATGCCTGCAGACTGAATCTTCTATCTGAAGTTTCCGAAAACGAGAGGAGCTTTGAGATCGAGTCTCTTCACTACGGCTATCACCTTCTGTAGATCATCTATCTTTTTGGCACTCACTCTTATCTCCTCTCCCTGGATTGAAGGGGTGACCTTGAGTTTGGTCTCTTTTATCGCCTTTACGATCTTTTTGGCCTCGTCCCTGTCGATACTGTCGACTATTTTGTAGATAACCTTCAGGTTTCCACCGCTTATACCTTCGCTTTTGAGTTCATCGAGAGATTTTGGGGAGAGCCCTCTTTTTATCATTTTACTCAGCAGTATATCTTTGAGTGCATCTATTTTGCTTTCGCTCGAGCTGCTGAGTGTCAGGATACCGTTTTTTTCGTTCAATACTATTTCGGTTTTGACAGCCTTGAAGTCGAATCGGGTGGAGACCTCCTTTTGGGCCTGTACTATCGCATTCTTCAACTCCATCATGTCGAGTTTGGCACTGATATCGAAATAGTGTTCCTTACTTTTGGCCATATGTTTCTCCTGTCGATTGTTGGGAGAATTGTACATGAATAAGTTTAAGAGTGTATCGGCCCTAGCGAGTGAGCGAGTCCAAGAGGCGATGGGCGCTGTGAGCTATATTATAATGTAAGTCCAAAATAGCCCAAATTGCGAGTTTTGTAAAGAAAGGGCAGTTTTTTGCAATTTTTCAAACTTTTTTCCAAAAAACCCTTGACAAGAGGGTGGAGTTTGCCTATAATACGCGTCCACAAACACAGAGGGTGCTTGAGAGAGGACCTAAGAGCTTCGAGTTGAAGTCTTTTGAGTTTGTAAGAAGTGATCTTTGACAACCGAA
>CAZYUW010000182.1:0-8129 GCA_964650685.1 uncultured Nitratifractor sp. | reverse complement strand
ATCTTTCTAATTTTAATAAATAACTCTTTATTAAAAACCTCTATTCTCAATCCTTCTACCTTCCTCTCGCTTCTAATGTTGCGTTGGGAGTGTATATAGGGGGGTGTTGTATTAATTGGATATTTATATCGAGTTCAATATTAAGCGGTTATATGTGGTTTTTGCATTCCCAATTTTGGAGCTTGGGAGCAAGAGAATGGCTTAGTGTATGTGTTCCATATCGGAAGATATGGAACGAAGGAAAGTCCATAATAAGAAACAAATAGTTATACTTTTGTTGTCTGTACTATACAAAAGGAAGCTAAATGTTAGAAATACTCTTTAAAAAACAGCACTATATCTACAAAAAGATAGCTTCAATCAAGTATAAAAGATATTTCTTCGATATTGTTGATTTCAATGAAAGGCTCATAGGGCTCATAGGGGCTAGAGGGATTGGGAAAACCACTTTTTTGCTTCAGTATCTACAATCACTCGATATCGCAGATGAGAAAAAACTCTACTTTAGTGTCGACAGCATCATCACAAGCAATATGAAGCTATTTGAGATAGCGGAGAGTTTTAGCAATATTGGTGGAAAAATCCTGGTGATAGGCGAGATACACAAAGACGGAGATTGCGAGATAGAGCTTAAAGAGATATATGACTTTTTGGATATTCAAGTGATTTTTAGCGGTAGCAGTGCAATGGTTTTAGAGCATAAAAAAGCGGACCTGAGTCGAAGAGCGATGATCTACAGACTTAAAGGGCTTAGTTTCAGGGAGTTCTTGGAGCTGAAACTGGGTCAAAAATTTCCCACTTACTCTTTGGATGATATTATAAAAAATCATCTTGCTATTGTTAAAGAGATCACAAAAACCATCAAGCCTTTAGAGCATTTTAAAGAGTATCTGCAATCTGGGTATTATCCCTTTTATTTTGAATCACAAGCAAACTACTGCATCAAACTTGAAGAGACGATAAATACAGTCATAGAGAGTGACCTTCCCATCATCTTTAACATTGAGCCATCAAACATCCATAAGCTCAAGCAACTCACAGCCTATATCTGTAGCGCAAAACCTTATGAGTTAAATCTCACAGCTTTGGCGCAAAAGATAGGTATCAACAGGAAAACGCTCTACCAATACATCTACTACCTGAGTTTAGGCAATATTTTCAGTCGTCTTGAGGCAAAAGGAAAAGGGGACAATATCTTTTCCAAACCTGCAAAACTCTACCTAAACAACCCAAACCTAAACTACTGCTACTGCCAGGAGAATGAAGCAGGAAACATAAGAGAGGAGTTCTTTTTAAATATGCTCACCCTCAAACATAAACTTCTCTACCCAAAACAGGGAGATTTTTTGGTAGATGACAAATTTACTTTTGAGATAGGTGGCAAAAATAAAAACTTCAATCAAATCAAGGATATACCACAAAGTTTTGTTGTAGCAGACGATATTGAAGTGGGGTTTGGAGCTAAAATACCACTTTATCTTTTTGGGTTTTTGTATTAGATTTGTTATCTCTCTCATTCCTCATTGGGAACGCACACGAGAGCCAATGATTGCTTTTTGATTTTGCTTGGTTCGTTGGACTTATCTATGTGCTGTGTGTATCGTATGTGTTCCATATCGAGAGATATGGAAAAAGGGAGAAATTCGATAGGGAGAAATTCGATATGGATTTAAATTCTGCTATGCTATACTAATTTACCGAAGAATGTCGAGGGAAAACCCCCTTGGAGTGAGTGTATCTGTGCTCGGAAAGTTGGTTTTGCAGACAAAAGAGATGGATTGGAAGTTCTGCTTTTGTATGCAAAGGCTGATTTGACAAACAAAAAAGGATAGAAATGAAAAAGATACTGCTGCTTGCCCTGTTGCTTGGCGGCGCGAGCATACATTCGACTGCGGCTACTTTTGAAGAAAACAAACAGGCATGCGAGAAGGGTGATCTCGAGAAGTGTTCCGATGTAGGCGTTATGTATGCCAAAGGCAGAGGGGTGGAACGAGATGAAGCCAAAGCGGTTCAATACTATGCCAAGGCATGCGATGGCGGCAATACCATAGGATGTTTCAACCTTGGACTCATGTATGCCAAAGGCAGAGGGGTGGAACGGGATGATGCCAAAGCGGTTCAATACTATGCCAAAGCATGTGATGGCGGTGTTGCCGTAGGATGCTCCAATCTCGGGCGCATGTACGATAAAGGCAAAGGGGTGAAGCAGGATGACGCCAAAGCGGTTCAATACTATATTAAAGCATGCGAAGGAGGCTCCCCCACAGGATGTTCCAATCTGGGATTTATGTATGCCAAAGGCAGAGGGGTGAAGCGGGACACCTCCAAAGCGATACAATACTATACCAAGGCATGCGAGGGAAAAAATGTCGGTGGATGCTTCAATCTTGGGGTTATATACGCCAAAGGTATAGGGGTGAAACGGGATGACGCCAAAGCGGTGCAACTGTATACCAGGGCATGCGATGGAGGTGATGCCCAAGGGTGCTCCAATCTCGGATTTATGTATGCCAAAGGCAGAGGGGTGAAAAAGGATTTTTCCAAGGCCAAAGAGCTATTTGGTAAAGCGTGCAAGAGGGGCTTTGCTACAGCTTGCAAGAACTATACCATACTGGATAACGCTACCAAAAAAAAGTGAAACCCGTTTCTCCTTGACATATACAAAAAGCTCTCTCCACGAGAGAGCGATCATCCAAAAAAAGAAAACAATATTTTCATAGCTGAAACTGTAAAACATAGAAAAGAAATGTATAAGTTTTTTCCGTAAAAATAAGTAGTCAGTGCTTTAGCTGTCAAAACCTATGCGTTTCATATCGGGAGATATGCAACGGGAGGGAAACTTGACAAAAAAGGTTATTTGGATTAAACTGATGTATAGATTTGATGTATAAAGGGAGTGATGATGCACAGAACACAGATATATTTTGAAGAAACTCTTTTTGAAGCCATCAAAAAAGAAGCAAATATAAATGGTGTTTCATTGTCCGCATATATTCGTAATGTTCTAAAAAAAGACTTACAAAATAGAAAAAAAAGAGAGAGAAAACCGGATTTTTCATCTTTTGCAGGTATGTGGAATGATAGGGAAATAACACAAAAAAGTCTAAGAGAAGAAGCTTGGAAAAAATAATCCTGGATACAAATATCCTTATAGAGATTTTAAAAGGGGATAAAAAAACCATTACCAAAGTGGAATCCTTCAGTAAAAAACTTTCTATATCATCCATAAGTGCGATGGAGCTTTTTTATGGTGCACTAAATAAAGTAGAAGTAAAAAGGTTAGAAAAGTTTATCTCTTTGTTTGATATCATCTATCCAGATGAAACTATCTCATACAAGGCTATGGAGTTGGTAAAACGATATGCAAAAAGTCACTCTCTGGATATCCCGGATAGTATAATAGCATCAACTTCACTACATCATAAATGTGAATTATTTACTTATAATCAAAAAGATTTTTGCTTTATCGATGGCATAAGATTGATATGATGAAGAAGTGAGTTTACTTTGCTATGGGGTGTTGAGTATCCATCACTTCAAGTATCAAACAAATTGGCAACACAACCTCATAGTGTTGTCAGGAGACAACACCCTGCACTCGAATAAACCCAAAATCACTACAATACCCCATGGATTTATACTGCCCAAAAAGTGGTGGGTTGACACCCGGGCCAAAGTCAGAAAACCAGCTAAAGCAGCGGGTCGTGTTGTGCTATAATACTCATATGAAAGCAAACACCCAGACAATCTTATCCACTTTAAGAGAGATATTACCGATATTTCGAGAAAAGGGGATTGATGGATTGGCGCTTTTTGGCAGCTATGCGACCGGAAGAGATGGTGCATACAGTGATATCGACATCGCGATCAAGAAATCTCCCGATTTTCTCAGTCGTTTTTCACCGTATGCCTATTTTGCAACACTCAATGAATTGCGCGATCAACTTCAGTCCCGTTTTGGCCGACCGGTAGATATCTTCGACCTCGACAGCCAATCACTCCTCAAAAGCCGCATCGAAAGTGAAATGATTTATGCCTGAACCCAAAGCAATCCAACATATCAAAAAGATTCGGCAAAAAATACATTTCGTTCAAAACATCGTCGCTCAAAAAGGATCAATCGTCGCGGCTCTGGAAGATGAACAAAATGCCCGTGCAGCTATTTTGATGCATTTGACCTCTATCGCCGAGCAGTTCGATAAACTGCTACACAGTGGTGAGCTTGAGGTGCTCAGTGTGTTTGGCAAAGAGGATATCAAAGGAAGCCATGCACTTCGAAATTTTATCGCGCACGATTATGACGGAGCCGATTTGCGCATCGTCGAAGCGGTTATCGAAGAGCGTTTACCAGTCATGCTCGAAGCGATAAAAGCCTTAGGAGTTTGAGCAGATTTCGATCTGCTATACGCTCCATATCCGGAGATATGGAACGAGAGACAAGAAGGGAAAAGCTGGCAAAGCAACCCCATGGTGTTGTCAGGAGACAACACCCTGCACCTCTAACGATCCTCCTGAAGCCATATGGATTTCCGATATAGTTGCAAACATATATAGACTGGAGGCAAAAGAAGGATTAACGGATGGATATGGACAGGTTTTTCAGATGCATGGATCTGCTGTGGGCGGAGTACGACAACTGGGATGCTCCGGCAAAACGATTCGCCGATGCCTACAGGCGTACACCATACACGATATTGATATCCACACTCCTGAGCTTCCAGACCAGAGACGAGGTGACACTGGAGGCAGGCAGGAGGCTGTTCGCTCTGGCCGATACGCCGCAGAGGATGATGGAGCTCTCCGAGAAGCAAATAGCCGAGACGATCCATCCTGTCGGTTTCTGGCGCAAAAAGGCGGCTTCGATCCTCTCCGTCACCGAAACACTGATCGATCGTTACGGCGGCGCAGTACCCGACAGCCGTGAAGAACTCACATCGATCAAAGGCATAGGGCCCAAAACAGCCAACATAGTGCTGGAAAACGCGTTCTCCCGTGCAGCCGTAGCGGTGGATACCCATGTGCACCGCATACTCAATCTGCTGGGATTCATAGACAGCTCCACACCCGAGGAGACAGACAGAATCCTCCAGCGCGAAGTGCCCGACAAGCGCAAAAAAGGACTCAACAAACTGCTTGTCAGCTTCGGACAGAGCATATGCTTGCCCCGAAATCCAAAATGTCACAAATGCCCGCTGAAGGGATGTTGCCCATCATCGACAAATATTTAGCCATCTGACCTTTTTGGTATTTTACCCAACCCATTGCAGCCGTCATGAATAAAAGGATCAATAGCATCGCCTGACACGGCGATATATTTCCCAACATGATGAAGCCACAAAAAAGACACAAGCCGTTCAGGCTCTGTCTTGCCTTTCTGTCTTGCAAGCACTGAAAACAATCATGTGCATCGTGGTATACTTGGCAAAGGATCTGAAATTGTAGAAGAGAGAAGGAGATTGAAATGCTGAAGAAAGTCTCGTTGTTGATGATATCGGCCGTCATGCTGGCAGGAGCGCAAAACAGATGCTTCCGTTACGATAGCGACAGTTTTGTCGTCGACAAAAGCGTCGAGGGCAAAGGAGTGGTAAAAAGAACGAAACCGGAGTCTCTCAAGATCTACTTTCTGGGCGACAGAAGTGAAACCAGGCCGATAACCGTCGAGTACACTCTCGATGGCAAAAAAAACTATAACAAATATATCTTCTGTATGAAACAGGAGAACGGACTGGAGTGGTGCGGAGTCGAGTGTGACGGTGGGGGCTTCTATCGCGACGGGAATTACGCGATCAAGATAGAAAATATGGCACTCTACAGAGATGAACCGGAAACGGAAAACGGCGTAGATATAACGATCAGGCAAAAAGATGCGAACAGCTTTGTAAAAGGTGTGGAGTTTCAGTGTCCGGCCGATATTCCAAAAGCCAATATCGTGGATGAAAAATACTATCACGATATGCCGGAAGGATTGAATGTATGCTATGAGTACAAAGACGACAGCAAATACTACGGCTGTTTCCGGAGCACAAAAAAATGCAGAGAGTTGCATCTGCAGCATTTCGGTAGATACCCCAGCCGCATCGAGAGCGCCAAGGCGTTAAAAAGATGCATGGACTCACGACCCCGCAGAGACTATATAGACAACAGAAACGGACTCTATGTCTGCTACGATTACAAAGACCGGGATGGGTACTACAGCGGCTGCTTCAGAAGCCTAAAGCCCTGCTCCAGAATACACAAAGAGCGTTTCGGCAAATACCCAGACAAAGCCGAAAGCGCCAAAGCTCTCAGGAGATGTGTAGAGTCTTCGCCGAGACAGAGGTGACGAAGTACATCGAATAGTGGCAAAACAGTACAAGCAGCGACGCCGCCGTGGGGGGGGTGCTTCGGGTTTTCGCATATGTCCGGTATCTATGTGCGGAAGCCAGATATCATCGCTCCCAAAAACTCCAAAGCTGACTCGATAAACTTTCAGAACAAAAACGCTTCACCAAAAACCAGATAAATATACCCATCTCGCCCATGGCGGCAGGACGCGTCCACTCGCCACCCACAAACCCTATAATCATCTGGCCGTCTGCATACTATTTATGAAACGAATTATATAAATAACAACTACTTAAAAAATATAATCTATGCCAAAGTCTACCAGGAATACAATTTTTATAGTTCACTTCCTACAAAAGGAGATATCATGAGTGAAGAAAAGATCCCGAAAAGCTCCTGGATTCGATCGTTCGAAACAAAGTGGTTCATGATGCCGATGGCCACCGGAGCGATGGGTATATTCACATACATGCTGCATGGAAGACTTCTGGGCTCCGCGATGATAGCGCTTGGTGTCTTTTTCGTACTTCTGGCTCTACTGATGGTCATAGTGATGGGGGCAATGTTGAGTGCCCGATTTATACAGTATCCGGAGACATTCTCCAGAGACACCGCTCATCCTGTAGAGGTCAATTTCCTCGCAGCGGTATCCATAGCTTTGTCTGTAACGAGTGCGGGCGTATCCCGGGTACTCCTGCCTGCCGGCATAGTGTCCACACCTGTCGCGACCACATTGAGCGGAACTCTCTATCTCCTCGGCATGGGGTTGGGACTTATATTTTTGTGGCTGACCATCTACAAACTCACCCTGTCGGAAAATGTTACATTGACCAATGCGGTAGGTATATGGCTGCTCCCACCGGTGGGACTTTTCGTCAGTATCTTCGCGGGTAACTTCTGGGCGCTGCATATAGCGGAATCCGGCGCTCATATAGTGGCGCTTTTCAATCTCCTGGTTTTTGGAGTGGCATTGCTGATATATATTTTTGTCATGGGAATGATATATCAACGCAAAAAGTTCCATCCTCTGCCTCCGGCCATGCTCGCTCCCAGCTTTTTCGTGCCCCTCGCGCCTCCCGGAGTCATGGTGATCGCCCTGTGGAGCTTCGTCGCACTCATGAAAAAACTGGAGATATTCGCAATGTATGGTACTGCATTCGGGTCGTTTTCACTATTTTTGGCGACGATGATGATAGGCTTCGGGCTCTTTTGGCTGGTCTATGCCGTTATCATTTCATGGCATTACGGCAAAATACCCTACTCTCTGGCTTACTGGGCGTATGTCTTTCCTCTCAACGCGCTTGGAATCAGCATCGCGCTGAGTGCCGCACATCCTGCGCTATCTCCTCTGAAGGTTTTGGTCGCCCCCATGTGGTTCGCGGGGCTGCTTTTGTGGCTGTATGTATTTTACAAGACAATATCGGCTCTGAAAAACGGTCTATTTTCGCCATCAGGAAACTCATAAGACTTTATCCTTTGGGATAAGGTCTAAAGGGCTAAAATATCCATGCTTTTTCTGTATTCGGATGCATTGATATCCAAAAGCCCCAATACTGTACTGAAAATATTATCATGAGAAAACTCTTTTTCTCTCGCCAACCTGCGAAGTTTACGAAAATCAACACCCTCAAAACCTTTGCCAAACCACATGATAGCCGCAATATGCTTTTGGGGTTCCGGTGCAATCATATATGGCATTCCATGCAAATATACACCGTTTTCACCCAATGACTCTCCATGATCGGCGATATAGATCATCGAGACATTGAACTTATCTTGATATTTTCTGAGGAAATCGATAGTTT
>CAZYUW010000181.1:0-2624 GCA_964650685.1 uncultured Nitratifractor sp. | reverse complement strand
TTTCGCAAAAGAGTTTGTTGTTGATGGAATCACTTTGCTCCGCACACCCCCATGGATCATCTATATCCCTATACATATCTTCGAATTCTCCGCGCAAAGACATCGTCTTTTTGTCCAGCCAATAATCGGTGCATGTTTCGTATTTCATTTCATTATGCCTTTTTCTCGATAAATCTCTTCGCGAACATATCGGCAAGCAGAACGACTGACGAGTGAATATTGCTCGCCACATACTTGTCGAACACACTCGCGTCACACGCATAGAGTCCATCCACACCCCTGATGGATAGATCCGAATCCACCGCATCCTGCAAGCCGCCAATCAGATGGTGTCCACTAAACATGGTTTCACGAATATATCTCTCCGGATCGTTTCTGATGAAATCTTCATCCTCTATCTTTAAAACATATTCACTTATAGGCTTTTCTTTTAAAAGCTCCAGACAATACTCCAGAGCGAGCTTGAGTATCTCTATATCTTTTTGCGCGGACAAAAACATTGGATCCACTATATTTGTGTCTCCATCCAAAACTATCTCGCCATATGACTCTGGATGTATAGCCGTGATAGAAATGGAAAAACTCGGCTCACAGCTGCCAAAAAGCGTCCCGTCGCTCCCGTGTCTCCCTGTCTCCGCGAATTGGAGAATCTGTATCCTCGTATCGAGTTCTCCATCACCGTCGAGATCCAGGTAGGCTGCTGATGTGGCGCCGGTACCTCTCATTACGGTCGGCATTCCGGCAAAGTGCTTCGCAGCCAAAAGAAACTTTTTGAAAAAACTGGAGGAGATTTCGTTCAGGGAATCGATCTTTCTGGTCGCCAGTACATTTACCCTGATATTTGTATGATCCTGGATTCGTGAACCTATGGGAAGATCCGCAAACATGCCGGTCTGCCTCTCTTTTTCTCTCAACATTAGATCGTTGCTCCCGATCACGCCGGCGGAGAGAATGACATAGTCGGCGTCTATCACGCCTCTGTCCGTTTCCACACCGACCACTCTGGCCTCTTTGTCGTACAGGATCTTTTTTACTTTTTCTCTCATCCGCACAGAAAATCCCCGTTTGCCTATCAGCGACAAGACGGATGTCCTGAAGTATTTTCTCACGGTATTTTGAAGAGGCCCACACGCCTCTCTCTCGGTATACCCCATGTCATCAACCGGAAAACCCCGCGATTTTAGCGTCTCTATAAAAGCCATGTCCACGGCATTTTGATGAGCCTCCATCAGTGTTATCTTTTTGGTGTCTCCAAGATCAAAAGAAAATATTTCATCATTGCTTTTTCTTAGATCCTCTTCGGTAAAAGAGAATTTTTTCAGAACGGATCTCCATTTGGACATAAAACCAAACACATGGACACACCCGTTCATTACCGATGCCCCTCCCCACAGATTGGGTTCAAAAAACGGTATCGTGCGCCCATTTGGGAGATAAAATTCCCGTTTTGTTATATAGGTCATCCGCTTTTTTCTAAAAACGAAACCTATAAGCAGTGGCACTTTATATATGAGAGGGTAGTTTTCGTATTCGCTCTTTTCGACGATGGTGACATCGAAGTGATCCTGTATCCTGTTGGCTATGGTTACGCCCGCCGTTCCTCCGCCAACAACGACAACCTTTTTTCTGTTTTTGCCCATAAAGAGATATATGCCTTTCTATCGTAAAAAAAACCGTTGAATTGTTTAATTGAAAATATTGCTGTATTCGTAATTGGCTTTTTTGTAATCACTGAGCCGACCTATATCCAGCCAGTACTCTTTGATAACATAAGAGCTGCATATTTTACCATCTTTTATCAAAAACTCAAACAGAGACGGCATATCAAAAAACTCTCCGGACGGTATATACTCCAGCACTTCGGGTTCGACAATATATATCCCGCCATTTACATAGTAGCTGTATCTCGGCTTTTCCCTAATGGCCACGATCCTGCCATCTGGATCGATATCGGCAACACCATACGGTATCTCGTATTCATACCTCCTTACACACATCGTGGCCGCCGATCCACTGCTCACATGATGATCGAGAAGATGCTCGAAATTCACATTTGTCAACAGATCTCCATTCATTACGAAAAATGGCTCACCGGGCTTCTCTTTCAACAAGCTCAAAGCGCCTGCCGTTCCCATTCTCTCTTTTTCGTACACATACTCTATCTTTACGCCAAACTCACTGCCGTCACCGAAGTAGTCCTCTATGACATGGGACTTGTAGTTGACACACATGACGATTTGCGTAAATCCATACTTTTTGAAATTGAGGATGATCGTCTCCAGTATCGGCTTGTCTCCAACCCTCAACATGGGCTTCGGTGTGTTTTCCGTCAGCGGCCTGAGTCTAGTGCCCAATCCTCCCACCATCAATACGACTTTGTTGCTTTTCGGAGAGGGCTTGATGAGATCGTCTATCTCCTCTATACCGATCACCTCTCCATCATCGTTAAGCACAGGGATCTGCTGTATTTTTTTGGAAAGAGCCTTTTCGATCATCTCCTGCTTCGAGTCATCTTCGTGACACACGACAGGATTTTTGTTGTATATACTCTCTATGGTATCGTCCAGCCCCAATCCGTCGAGCAGACCGTCTCTGATATCCCCATCGGTTATGACGCCCAAAAG
>CAZYUW010000180.1:0-3899 GCA_964650685.1 uncultured Nitratifractor sp. | reverse complement strand
ATTCACCGGCAAAATATGGACTGATCAAAGACCTCGCCGGCAGTGAAAAGCTCTCGGCAGCCAACGGAATAGTACAGGCACTGACAATCGCCGCCATCCTTGGAAGTGCCCTGCTCTTTTCGTGGCTCTTCGAATCGGCCTGTCTTGAGAGTGAAGACCCGGGAAAAGTTCTGCGATCGGTCGCGCATCTGGGCTGGTTGCTCGTGGCGATGTCTACCGCCGAATATATCTTCTCCCTAAAGATACCCGTGACAGAGAGCGCATCAGACAACGAACGAAAATTCAGGATCGAAGAGTATGTCAGGCTGAACTATCTCAGAAAAAACCTGCAGATTCTAAAAAAAGACACCAATATCTGGCTTAGCATTGTTGGACTGGGCATCTTCTGGGGACTGTCGCAACTGCTGGTCGCGCTCTTTCCAGCTCACTACAAGACACTCACCGGTGACGAAAACACCCTCATTATACAAAGCCTGCTCGCACTTAGCGCCATAGGCATAATCATAGGTTCTCTCTATGCCGGCAGGGTATCGAAAATGCACATAGAACTCGGTATCGTGCCCATAGGAGCCGCAGGGATATTTATCTCACTGATCGTTCTGGCTTCTACCGGAAGTACAGGCACTATGGCATTCGCGAGTCTGCTTTTCGGATTTTCCGGAGCGATGGTTATCGTTCCACTCAATGCGACTGTACAGTTCCTCTCACCAGCCCGGCAGCTCGGAACGATTCTTGCCGGAAACAACTTCATCCAGAATATCGCCATGCTGCTCTCGCTGACTGGAGCGATTGCACTGGTATGGGCAGGCTTCTACACGACGGGTATATTCTATCTTTCGGCGACTATGGTGTTTTTGGCTACGCTTTTCGCTTTCGCGAAACTCCCACAGTTGACCTCACGACTCCTTCTACTTCCGATTTTGCGCAGCAGATACAGATTTGTCGTACACGGCATCGAAAACATACCCCAGAGCGGCGGCGTACTGCTGCTGGGAAATCATATCAGCTGGATAGACTGGCTGGTACTTCAGGCGGCTTCTCCAAGAAGCATCAAATTTGTGATGGACAAAGATATCTATGAGCGCAGCCGCGCTAAATGGCTGCTGAAAAGACTCAACATGATACCGATATCGGGCAGATTCGGCAAAAGTGCGATAGAAGAGGTACGCAGACGATTGAACGACTCCGAAGTCATCGCGCTTTTTCCGGAGGGCAGGATATCGTACAACGGCCAGCTCGGCGAATTCAAAAGAGGTTTCGAACTGATAATGAGAGAGATGGAGTGCCCGATCGTTCCATTCTATATACACGGCTTGTGGGGCTCTACCTTCTCCAGAGCGAACAAGCACTACAAAATCATATCGAAGTACGGTGCAAGACGGGATGTAGGTGTCTATTTCGGCAAAACGATGTCGGCCGACTCCACGGCATACGATCTCAAACAGGCAGTCAAATCCCTCTCTATAGGCGCGTGGGAAGAGAGTGTCGGCAGAATGAAACCCATACACTACCACTGGCTCAACAGGTGCAAAGAGAAGCCTTTTAGAAAATCCATGTCAGACTCTTCGGGCGTATCCATGAGAAGAGTTGAGACTCTGGCGACAGTACTGATACTCACCAGCAGATTCTCCAAAAGCCTGAAAGATCAAAAAAACATCGGGGTCATGCTGCCGGCATCGGTCTTTGGCGGACTGGTGAACATGGCGTTGCTGGTCATGGGCAAAAGAGCGGTGAACCTCAACTACTCACTGCCGGCATCCTCCGTCGCCTCCGCTCTGGAACAAGCCGATATAGAAACGATCGTCAGCTCCAGAACTTTCGTTCGCAAACTCGCTTCCAGAGGGCTCGATCCTGCCGCTGGAAGCAAAGCGAAAACGATATATCTCGAAGATATTTTCAAAGATGTGGATAGATACGACAAATGGCTCTATTTCGCTACCGCCCTGCTCATACCCGGCAGGCTTGTAGCGAAACTGTTTTTCGAGGATGTCTCCATAGAAGAGACCGCAACCATACTTTTCAGCAGCGGAAGCGAAAGCAGACCCAAGGGAATAGAGCTCAGCCACAAAAATATTCTCGGAAACATCAAGCAGATCGGCGCGATGCTCAATTTTCAGGATGACGATACGATACTCAACTCTCTTCCGATATTTCACTCCTTTGGCCTCACTGTTACGCTTTTCATGCCACTTGCCGAAGGTATCCCCTGTGTGAGCGTACCCGACCCCACCGATGCCTACTCGCTGGGCAAAATGGCTCTGAGGCACAAGGCTACGATAATGTTCGGTACATCCACATTCTACAGGATATACACCCGAAACAAAAAACTGCATCCCCTCATGCTCTCCTCCGTGAGAATGGCCGTAGCGGGAGCGGAAAAGCTCGACAAGGACACCGCCGAGGCTTTCAGGGAGAAGTTCGGAGTCAAACTATATGAAGGTTACGGAGCCACAGAGACATCTCCAGTCATCTCGGTAAACATGCCCGACATGATGGATCCGGACACCTTCAAGGTCATCGCCGGAGAGAAGAGGGGCAGTGTGGGTCAGGCACTACCGGGAACTGTCATACGCATATGCGACCCGGACAGCATGGAAGAGCTTCCCCTGGGAAGCGACGGTATGATTGTCGTCGGCGGCATACAGGTAATGAAGGGTTATCTCGGCGATCCCGAAAAAACGGAGCGGGCTATCAGAGAGATAGATGGTCTCAGATACTATCTTACGGGAGACAAAGGGCATCTCGACGAGGATGGATTCATATATATCGTCGACAGATACAGCCGTTTCGTAAAGATAGGGGGAGAGATGATCAGTCTCTCGTCCGTAGAGACGGCCGCTATCGCCGCTACCGACGGCAAATACGAGCTCATGGCGATAAGCGTACCAGACAAAAAGAAAGGGGAATCGATAGTGCTGCTCTACAGTGGAGACAGCACGGAAGAGGAGTTCTCCATACGACTCAAAGAGTCGGAAATGCCCCCTATAATGCGTCCATCCAAAATATACAGAGTGGACGAGATCCCCAAACTCGCCAGCGGCAAAGCAGACTACTCCACAGCCAAAGAGATGATCATCCCTGTCCCCGGTAAAGAGTGATCATCGCCTTTGGGTCGATTCCGAACAGTCTGATTTCACGACAACAACTCTGTTTTTCCCGCGCTGTTTGGCCTCGTACATCCCCTGGTCTGCACGATGTATCAGACTGTCGAGGTCATCGTCCGCACATATATCGGTCAGTCCGAAGCTACCGGTTACAGGCTTGTCCAGCATATCTATCAAGCTCGAATCACTTTCGAGTCCCACACGAAGTTTTTCCGCTATGGCAATCGATTCATCCAGATCGGTCTCTACAAAAACGATTATAAACTCTTCCCCTCCCCATCGCGCGACGAGATCGCTCTCTCGAGTGTTCTCTCTGAAAAACTCGCCAACTCTTTTCAATACTTCGTCACCAGTATTGTGGCCATATATATCGTTTATGCTTTTAAAATTATCCAGATCCATAAACAGCACGCTCAACGAAAGTTTATTTCTTTTGTAAAGTTTCATGAAATATCTGAGCTGTTTGGTTATGCCTCGCCTGTTCATAGCGCCTGTCAATTCGTCGTTTTCAGCCATTAATTCAAGTTTGCCGCTATATTTTTTGATAAACGATACCAGAACGAGAGCTATAAATATGATTGCAAACACGGAAAGAAGTATATTTATATAGAAAGTTCTTTTTATCCTTGAAGTGAAGTCATCTACGCTGGCGTCCGTAAGAATATATATCCCTATCTTCGAAATATATCTTACATTTACTATATGTATCGTTCCGCTGTCTGTGTATTCGAGCGTAAAGGGCACACCCGATAAAATTTCGGATCTTCTTTCTCTGATGTATCCGTTGTCAAACAC
>CAZYUW010000179.1:0-13618 GCA_964650685.1 uncultured Nitratifractor sp. | reverse complement strand
TCGCCATCAGGAAACTCATAAGACTTTATCCTTTGGGATAAGGTCTAAAGGGCTAAAATATCCATACTTTTTCTGTATTCGGATGCATTGATATCCAAAAGCCCCGATTCGGTTTATTTACCTATGATACCCCTGATGGCTTTTTGCAGATCGGCAGGATACACTACAAACTTACTATTGTCCGATTCTGCCAGTTTTTTCATAGACTCCAGATAGCGATCCCCCAGCAAAAACAGAGCCGGCAGCTCTTTGTCCTCTACTGAATCACTTATCATTGTGATAGCCTCGGCTGACGCCTGAGCCAGCTTGACCTGCGCGGCCGCTTCTCTCTTGGCGGCTTCATACTTGCCGTCCGCAACCAGTATCATGGCGTTCTTTTCACCTTCGGCTCTGGTCTCCATGGCTCGTCTCTCCCTTTCGGCGGCAGCCTGCTGCTCCATCGCCTCCTGCATGGATACCGAAGGAGTGATATCCTGTATTTCGACCGTCTTGACCGTGATACCCCAGTCGGCCACATCGTCAACGATCTGATCTTTGAGTTTGGCTTTTATGTTGTCACGATTCGAGAGCGCCTCGTCGAGTTTCATCTCTCCGACTATGGAACGCAGAGTTGTCATGATCAGATTCTGTATTGCCAGCTTGAAATTCTCGACACCGTATAGAGCTTTTTTCGGATCGGTTATCTTGATGAAAGATACAGCATTGGTGATAATGACGGCGTTATCCTTCGTGATCACCTCCTGTTTGGCTATATCCAATATGATATCTCTGGTACTCATCTTGGATCGTATCGTATCGATATACGGAATGATTATATTCAAGCCCGGTTTGAGTGTGGATCTGTATTTGCCCAACCTCTCTACGATCCACTCCTCTCCCTGCGGAACGATCTTGATACCTGCTACGAGAGTGGCTACTACAGCCAGCAGCAGCACTATGGCTATAGACAACGATGGTCCCATTTCATACCTCCTTTTTCTACTTTTTTATTTTGTTGACTTTTATGATCTGACCATAAACTTTGTCTACCTCTATCGTGTCGCCCACTTCAAGTTCCCGGGCGGACTCTACGATCCAACGCCTGTCCCCAAGAACGGGCAATTCGAACTCAGCTCTGTATCTACGACCCCCAAGTACCTCTATAACACTTCCTTTGATATGGATATACTCCCCTTTGGCCTGACCTACCGACGCGCGCCAGGTCTTCTTGAAATAGGAAAACCACAAAGCCAGAAAAAACACGCTCAAAAGCGTCCACATATACAGCTCGGTAGAGAATGAAGGTTGAGCAAAATAGTCCACCGCTCCCACGATTATCGCAGCCAGCCCCAGCCATACAATTACGAAACTCGGCACTATGATCTCTGCCGCCACAAACACTATGCCGACCACTATCCAATGCCACCACAGGACATTGTTATCCAGCCACTCCATAGATACCCCCCTCTCTTTCTCTGCTTCGTATTTTTATTATACCATTTAAAACACTTCAGCCATCACCTATAGAACAACTCGCAATTGTACAGGATGGTTATTAATATATATCCCGTTCAATGGGGTATAATATCGCCAAACCGATACAAAAGCGTGAAATGAAAGATTTGGAAAAAAAAATAGATGAGAAAGTTGATCGGCAGGTAAGTCTGGAGATATTCAGCATCGATCACGACGGAAAGAGATATTGGGTCAAAAGAAGCAGAGCTACCGGTTCCGGCGCTATGCACCGCTTCGGATATGCCATTCTCAAAATGTCTATCATGGCGCCCGCTGCCCGCAAAAGCCGACAAGAAGCTCAAAGATTCGAAGCGGAGAAACTGGAAAGACTTTACGAGTGCGGCATAGCAGTTCCAAAAGTCGTAATAAAAAAGGATGATTATTTCGTGATGGAGGATCGCGGAGAGTCGCTGGCACCGATACTGAAACACTCTGGAGCGAAAGAGACGGACGCTTTGACAGGAAAAACGGTAGCGTCACTGGGTACACTGCACAAAAAGGGTTTCTATCACGGGGCTTCACAGATAAGAAATTTTACCAGGCACAGCGACGGTGAAATATACATAATAGATTTCGAAGAGAGTTTTTCGCAAAATGTCGATATCAAATCTCTGCAGCTGAGAGATCTGTTTTTGTTGTTATACTCCCTGCACAGACAGAGATGTGAGATCGATTACAAAAAATTGATAGAAGAGTATATGAGGTTTAGCGGCAACAACGATTTTGCCAGCGAGTTGCGCAAAATCTACAAAAAACTCTCCTTGCCCGCAAAGCTGTTGAAAAACGACAAAATCAGGCGGATGCTCGGCAGCGACGCCGAAATCCTGCACAGACTCTTCGAGAGTATATCGTAGGGAAGCGTTGACTACAGCCGCTCCGGTCTCAAATCTTTGAATGCCAGCCGCTCCGCCTCTTTGAGCAGCTCTAAGGCACCCTTTTCTATCATTCTGCCAGCCAGAACCTTTCCGGCGCCGCTCGCGTCTTCCCTGGAAAGGCTCAATTCATCATACATGATTCGACTGCCATCGGGGTATCCAACCATGGCGCGCACCGAAACGACTCCTTTCTCTATCACGGCATTGACGGCTACTGGCGCCGAACATCCGGCTCCTACCGCGGACACGAAATCCCGCTCTATATCGGTGCACAGATGTGTGTCCGGATCGTCCATCTCCATCGCTATGGCGCGCACAGTCTCATTATCCGCGACTATCTCTATACCGAGCGCTGCCTGCCCCATCGGAGGTATCATAAAATCCAACCTCTGCACAAAAGGAATTCTCTTCAGTAGATCCAGTCTTTCGAGACCTATATAGGCCAGGATTATCGCGTCGTACTTACCCTCTTTGAGTTTTCTAAGTCTCGTATTTACATTTCCCCTGAGATCTTCCACCTTGAGATCCGGTCTTTTGGAAAGAAGCTGCATTCGACGACGCAAACTGGTGGTACCCACCACCGCTCCCTTCGGCAGGTCATCCAGTGAACTATATCTATGAGAGAGAAGCACATCGCTTTGATCCTCTCTTGCCGTAATGGCAGCCAGCTCCAGACCGTCGGGTATAAATGTGGGAACATCCTTGAGTGAGTGCACGGCCAGATCGGCATTACCGGCAAGCATCTCATCCTCGAGCTCCTTGGTAAAATGCCCTTTGCCGCCTACGAGAGCGAGAGGCCTGTCGAGTATCTTGTCGCCCCGACTGGTTATTTCGTTGAGATCGACCGATATTTTCGGATTCCTGGCCTCGATCATGGCTTTTACATGGTAAGCCTGCCACAACGCAAGCTGACTGGCTCTCGTCGCTATGGTTATCTTTTTCACTTGGCGCCACTTTGTATAGCGCTTTTGTAAGCCTGTCTTTTCCTGTCATATTTGCCGTCGAAAAAAACTGTAGGAGTACCTCTGACCATCATTTTGAGTGCCTTTTCATAGTCTGACTTGATCGCTTTGGCGATCTCGGGTCTATTGATATCCTCGACCTTCAAAGAGATACCAAGCTGCTTTTTGACGATATCGAGGATCTTTTTCTGGTCGGTCAGACGATAATCGATCTTGAGATTGTAGAAACTCAGTGCTTCGTCTATCCTGCCGTGCTGCTGGAGATACTCCATCGCCAACGAAAGAGTTTTGGATACCGGATGAATTTTGAGAGGCATATGATAGTAGTACAAAGCGAATTTCTCCGGATTGCTCTTTATGTCTTTGATAAAAGGCGGGAAATACTCCAGACAGACTGGACACTGGGGATCGGTAAATATAACTATCTTATGCGGGGCGTTTTCGTTGCCGGCTACGAAATGGGCTTTATCATAATAACTCTTCGGAATATTGGGCTTTATGAGCTCTTTCAGTTCGTTGCCGCCTTTGAGATCTATCAGCGACAAAGACGCTATATTGGCCTTTTCGTTGACGAATACACTCTCCGGTACAAGCTCCTCTTTGCCTCTGAACGAGAGTTTCATCAAAAACATATAGACTCTCCAGTCTTCGAAATTCTTAATACTCTTCTCGCCTGTCTTTTCTATACTTATAACCTTTACCTCAGGATTCTGCACAAGTATGTTCCTGACGAACTTTTCCAGATCGAATCCTGACGCCTCAGAGAGCAGTGTCGTCGTCACGACAATCGTCAACAATTTCAACATCAATGACATTTTCGTCTCCTCCTTCATAGTTGGCAAATTGGCTATCGCCTCGTTTTTGGCGAATTGTAGCAGACAAATGTAAATATAGAGTATAGAGCAGCAGCAGCAACCCCAGCAGATCGCTCAACACTCCCGGAACTATCAGCATGATAGAGCCGCCCAGATACGAGAAAGCGGCATTGTGGGCCTCTCTGGCGTCAAAAAGACCGAAACTGAATGTGCTCACGCTCCCCATGATCGCGTATGGTGAAAATCTCAACAGAGCCACCCCAAGTAGCGCGCTCAGGAGAATCCACACTACACTCCAAAGATAGCCAATCTCTATGCCCACTTTGAGCGATACGAAAAAGTCGGCCAAAAAGAGTATAAGTAGATATATCATTTATCGTACACTTTTTCCAGCTCCGAAACGACATTTTCCAGAGTCGTCTCTTTTTTGTCAAGACTTCTTCTGTCTACCAGCTCGACTTTGCCTTCAGAAATTTTCCTGCCGACGATAACGGCGGCAGGTATCCCGATGAGCTCGAAATCCTTCATCTTGAATCCGAAGCGTTCCCTCCGGTCATCGAGCAGGACTTCGAAACCTTTGACATTGAGCTCGTCATACACCCTCTCAGCGGCGGAGATCTCTTCATCGTTTTTTATATTGGATACGATGATCACTACATCGAACGGCGCGCTCGCGGCCGTCCAGATGCATCCTCTATCATCGTGATTCTGTTCGATGATCGCGGCAAGCAGCCTGGAGACCCCTATCCCGTATGTGCCCATGACAAAAGGTCTGCTCTTGCCGTTTTCATCCAGAAATTCAGCCTTGAGAGGTTCACTGTACCTCGTGCCTAACTGAAAAATATGCCCTACCTCTATGCCCTTGCTGTACTTGAGCCTACCGCCGCATCTGGAGCACCTGTCCCCTTCGGATACGGCGCTCAAGTCGGCGGTTTCACCTTTGTACTCTCTCAAATCCACGCCCACCATATGGTAGTCCTTTTTGTTGGCTCCACATATCATGTACTCCTCTGAAGAGATAGAGCTGTCCAGGATCACGACAATATCCTCAGGAATATTGAATGGACCTATATAGCCCGGAACGAGTCCAGCCTGCTCCAACTCTTCGTCTCCTATATCGATCAGCTCGTTGGCTCCGGCAGCATTGCACGCTTTTGTCTCCTGAAGCTCGTCGCAGCCTCTTATGACAAAGAGTACGATCTTTTCCGCTCCTTCGTCATAGACGGCTTTTTTGACAACGGTTTTGGCGATAAAGAAGGGGTTGATATGAAAAAATTTCGACAGATCGTCGATAGTGACGACATCGGGAGTATAGAACTCTCCCGGAGTACCCTCGGGTCTTTCGTCCTCGCACGAGAGCGGAGCTCTAACGGCAGCCTCTATATTTGCGGCATAATCGCACTCTTCGCAGATCACTATCGTATCCTCTCCGCTTTCGGCCAGAACCATGAACTCCCGCGATCCGCTTCCTCCGATAGCTCCGCTGTCGGCTTCGACCACCCTGAAATCCAGACCCAGTCTTTCGAAAATGCGGCTGTATGTCCTCTCCATCAACGAGAACTCTCTTTTCATATCCTCTTCGTCTTTGTGGAAGCTGTAACCGTCTTTCATGAGAAACTCTCTGCCTCTCATCAGACCGAAGCGCGGCCTGATCTCGTCTCTGAACTTGGTTTTTATCTGATAGAGATTGATCGGCAGCTGCTTGTAGCTTTTTACGCTCTGTCTGACGAGGTTGACCATCATCTCTTCATGGGTAGGACCGAGAACGAACTCGTTCTCTTTTCGATCCTTGAAACGCAAGAGCTCTTTACCGTACTTTTCGAAACGGCCACTCTCCTGCCACAGATGCGCGGGGGTGACAAATGCGAGATCCACCTCCTGACATCCGGCCGCGTCCAACTCCTCCTTGATAAGCGCGCGAACTTTGTCCAGTACCCTTTTGCCCAACGGCAAAAAGTTGTACAGACCACTGCCGACACTCTGTATGAAAGCTCCTCTGATCAGATATATATGACTGGGCAGTACCGCGTCACTCGGAGCTTCTTTGACGGTTGGTATAAGTATCTGCGAAAATCTCATTCCTGCGACTCCTTGGAACTTTTGTATTTTCCCGGATCTATATCGTCCGTATTGATCTCGAATATTCTCTTGAGTGCCTCTATGGTTCTGCTGCCGTTACTCTCTTTGGACGCCTGCCTGAGGTTTCTAGTGGGTATATGGAGATATTTGTCGAAACTCTGTCTCAACATACGACGCATATTCTCCTCGTACTCTTTGGGAACATGGCGCTTTTTTATGGCCCTTTGCAACTCATACTCCAGTGCTTCTTCGATATCCAGTCGCATCTGCCGTATGACGGGCTCGACGGAAAGCGCTTGCAGCCATTTGAAAAAATCCTCTTTATAGCACCTGACGATCTCTCCCGCTTTTAGAGCCTGCTCCTGACGCAGCGCGTGGTTGTTTCTGGATATACTTTGCAGATCGTCTATCCTGTAGATCCTGATATCCTGATCGCTGATATCCTCTATATCTCTGGGTATGGCCATATCGAACCAAACCCTCTGAAGCTCTCTCTCACCTATCATGCCGGCGGTTATAATCGGAGTCGGGGAAGCCGTAGCCGTAAACAGAAGTCTATATCTGTTGATATATCTCTCCAGCTCCGAAAGATCATCGACTCTGACATTCTCCCCAAGCTCTTCGGCCAGACTCTCCGCTTTTGCCGTATCTCTGGACAGAAGTACAACATCGGCTCCCGAACGCAGAAGATGTTTGGCGGCCAAACGACCCATTTCTCCTGTTCCAACTACTACACCGGTCATTCCGGCGAGAGAGCCGCCCATCTCCTCTTCGGCCTGGGCGACGGCAACGGAAGCGATGGAGATCGGATTTTCCGAAATATTGGTCACATTCCTGACCTCCGCGGCACACTTGACGGCATAGCTCAACACCCTGTTGAGATCGGTACCGACGGCACCTATCTCATGAGCCAGTCTGAATCCCTGCTTGACCTGTCCCGTGATCTGCGCCTCACCCACCACAAGAGAATCGAGAGAGGATACAACGGCAAACAGATGCTCCACCGCGCTGTCGTCCTCGTATCGTCTCGCGCTCTTTTCAAGCTCATAGAAGTTGACCCCTTTCATTCTACTGAGCAGACCGAGTACAGCGTGAAAAGTGGCGAAGTTATCCCTTGATGCAGTCACTATCTCCACCCTGTTGCAGGTATTTATGACAAAAGCCTCTTCTATGAAATCGAAATTCACGAGTTTGCGCAGAAAGGATTTTATCTCTTCGTCATCTTTGAATGCCAGAGATTCCCTCTGCTTCAGATCGCAATGTTTGTAGTTGAAGCTGACTATCTGATAATACATCAATGATCCCTTTCGATAATCTTTTCGGCGATAGCGAGCAGATTGGTTTCGTTCATCTTTTTCATCGCGACAGAAGCGTCCTCTACCAGTCTGGCCGCTTCGGCATAGGCGCGCTCTATTACCCCAAACTCCTTCATCCGCCTTTTGATCCATTCGCGATCTTCTTCTGTCGCTCTCTTTCCGTGCAACGAACGCAATCTACCTCTTTCCGGCTCACTCATCTCCTCAAAGAGATATATATATGGGAGTGTGGTTTTTCCCTCTTCGAAGTCGTGCATTGATGGTTTACCGAGGGTTTCGCTCGTTTGTGTTATATCCAGAATATCGTCAATCATCTGAAAAGCTATGCCAATGTTACGCCCATACTCCGCATAGATCTTTCCGGGTTTGCCCGCCAACACGGCGGCAGCTTCGGCGGAAGCCTCTATAAGGGACGCTGTTTTCTGATATATCATCAAAAGATATGCGTCCTTGTCGGTGTTGAACTCTTTCGAGAGCAGCACATCCCTGTATTCGCCGATGCTCAGCCTGGTAACGGCGGCGGAGACGATCCTGGATACCTCTTTGTCTATTTCGTTGAGCTCGTAAAATCCTTTGGAGTAGAGAATATCGCCGAACATGATCGAGGTCTTGTTGCCGTACAGAGCGTTTATGGACGGTCTGCCTCTTCTTTCGAACGCATCGTCTATCACATCGTCATGCAAAAGACTCGCCGCATGTATCATCTCTACTACAGCCGCCGTTTTTACGGATCTGAGTCCGCCTCCGGCTATCTCCAGTATCAGTCTGGCTCTCAACCTCTTGCCGGCAGGCAATCTGCCATAGAGCGCGCTTATTTCTCGATCGTCAAGCTCGGCTATGAACTGCTCTATTTTCCTCTCGACAGCCGACAACATCGATCCACCTATTCACACTGTGTGACGATATTACCAACCGTCTCTATAAAAAGAGAGTTCAGACGATTGTCGAACTCGGTGGGATCGGATACGGGCAGACTTTTGAGCAACCTTTCATGCTCCTCCTCCAGCCCGTTTTCTTCGAGAAGCTTCTCCGCTACGGCGAGTCGGGCCATCATCTTTTCTATCTCCATCTGCACGATATTTTTATTGGCACTCTCCATTACTGAAAAAAAGTTATCTCTCGGGGTGCTCACCATATAGTCATCATCGTCAAAAAGCTGCATTGTGGTGCTCCATTCGCTCATACTGTTCTTGTAGATAAAAAAATCAAAGCAATATTATATCACTTTTCACCAACGGTTTCGCCCCGACAGAAGAAAGTGGCCGAAAGGGGACCACCAGACGGCCGTTGTAAACTTCATGGTCATATCAGACTATGACCCCACCGCCAAGCAGTGTATCACCATCGTAAAATACACCATATTGACCTCTGGCTACTCCATAGACAGGCTCTTCGAGAGTGATGGCCGCCCTGTCTCCATCAATCTCTACACGCGCTTCCACAGCTGGCATCCTGTATCTCGCTTTGACACCACATCTGCCGCCGCCAAACTCTCCGAGCAGATTTACCCCCTCCAGTTCGATCCTGTCGACAGCCAGTTCGTCTCTTTTGCCGACAACTATACGATTGGTATCGGCATCGAGCGAAAGCACATAGTGCGGATCGTGCGCGCCCCGTACCGTAAAACCACGGCGCTTGCCAACAGTATAGTGCATATATCCCCGATGGATGCCTATCACATTACCATCTCTATCTACAACCTCCCCTTCTCTATCGACCTCCATATGCCTTGACAACACATCGATATAACTGTCTTCAACGAAACATATCTCCTGACTCTCTTTCTGCTCGGCGATATCACGAAAAAGCTCTATATTTTTCGTCAAAGCTCTGACTTCCTCTTTCTTCATGTCGCCGACAGGGAAGAGCAGACGAGGCAAAACTTCCCTCTTGAGCATAGCCAGAAAGTAACTCTGGTCCTTCTCGCGATCCGCAGCAACACGGATACGACCATCCTCGCTTCTGGCGTAATGCCCTGTCGCGACCATTTCGATCCCGAGAGTATCGGCAAAATCCACCATCTCGCCAAATTTTATCTTTCTGTTGCACACTATGCAGGGGTTGGGTGTGCGTCCATCGATATACTCATCGACAAAATAGTCGTAAACCTCCGATGTGAAACGATCGGATATGTCGTGAAACAGGATCTCGATACCCAGCGACTCCGCGACTCTGGACGCTTTTTCGAAATTGGTGCGATGAAACTCCTCGTCGTCGTGCATTTTCATATATACACCGAGTACTTCATATCCCGCATCTTTGAGCACGATGGCGGCAGCGGTGGAGTCTACGCCACCACTCATGCCCAAAAGTACCCTCTTTTTCAAAGCAGCCACTCCGTCACATCTACAACATAGCCTTTTTCATACGACAACAAAGAGCCGCTGCCGGCATACACGCCCGAGAGTGTCAAAACAAGATTGTTGGTAAGTGACCACCCGAAACGGACTATGGAACCCGTCTCGAGATCATCTTCGGGAAAAACCGCCAATCTGATCTCCAGTAATCCGGCGCCTTTTTTTATTTCCGTCTCATCGAAACTGACATTCTCCATCTCCTGTACCCATATAGCCTCCAGTCCATCGTCGATACCCAGCTCCGCCGCGTATATTTCCGCATGATTTTTGACGATATAGAGATTCGGCAAGCTGGAGCCAAGCTCTATCCAGACCCCTTTTTTCATCTTTTTGCGTTTTTTGGGACCAAGTACCATGGGTTCGAAAACGGCATAAGGTCTTTTTGGTTTTCCCTGAGAAAGAATCGACTGATTGAGTCTTTTGAGTTGAGAGTTATACATCGAGATCTCCGGCGAACATTGCCATCAACTCCTCCTTGCTTGCCGGTGAGATATCCTCTGGTACTTTCTGCCCCATACAGATATAACTTACCGGCAGAGATTTCTCCAGCAAAAACGCCAACAGATCTCCAACCCTGTGCGTTTCATCCAGTTTGGTAACTATGACACTTTCTATATTGATGAACGAAAAATGCTCGTAGATATCCAGCATATCTTCGTATTTGGCGGTAGCGGACAGCACCAGAACTACTGAAACATTCATGCTTTTGATGCTTTTTAGAAACTCCACGGTGCGTATCAGCCTGTCGGTATCGTACGGAGAGATACCGGCCGTATCGACAAGTACGGGGTTGTAATCGGACAACATATCGAGGAGCTTCGCAAACTCTTCGACAGTACGCACCTGCTCATGCTTTATTCCGAGCAGCGCAGAAAAATTATCGAGCTGCTCGAACGCTCCAGCCCTGAATGTATCGAGATTTACAAGAGCTACATTCATATCCTCGTCGATGATATATTTGTATCTAGCCGCCAACTTGGCTATTGTCGTAGTTTTGCCGACTCCCGTAGGACCGACCATCATTCTGACTCTGGAACTCTCGTCTCCCTCTTTGGCTATTTTCAAAGCGTCATCTATCTCTTCGAGAAGATATGCGACCAGAAGCTTTTCATCCTCCGCTACCGAAGTACCCACCAGTGGCTCCAAATGCTTCTTGAGCCACTCTCTCCTCAATCCTTTGCGCTCCATGAGCCTGGTCACTCTCTCTATATTGTCCGAAGCTCCATCGTTGCCGACGAGAGATTTGAGAGCACCCATTTGATCCTTGAGTTGCTCGATCTCTTCGAGCAACTCCTCCTCCTCGTTCACGCCGATACCCATCAAAAAGAGCGATTGTGGAACTTCGATCGTGATCTCGGAAACGATTTCATCGTTTTCATCCTTTATCTGTCTGGCGCTGAGCAACTTCAAGCCACTGATGGTGCCGTACTTCTTTTTTGCCAGCTCGAAAGCCTCGTATGGCGTAGGGGCTACGAATGTCTCTTTGACCATGGCAATCCTTTCATAAACCTCATAGGCATCAATACGGACTCCCTTTCAGACCAGGCCGGATGCGGTATCTTGAGATATGGCAGATCGACGCGAATATCCGAATAGAAAATTATATCTATATCGAGGGTCCTCGGGGCGTTTGCAAAACTGCGCTTTCGCCCGAAACGCTTCTCTATTCTCAAAAGCAGCTTGAGCAGACGAACCGGATCGAGCCCTGTTCTGATATGGATCAGAGCGTTCAAAAAAGATGGCTGCTCCAAAAACCCGAAAGGCGGATTGAGCAGAATGGGAGATGTCTCCACTACCGAAACCGCGCGGAGGCTCTTCAAAAAGTGGCACAGATGACCAAAGCGTCTCGATACATCTCCGATATTGCCGCCTATTCCCAGCAGCACATCACGACCGTGACCGGTACCGGAAACGACAGCGGGAAAACACTCCGTCCTGATCCAGCACATATCCTCCCCAGCTTTTTTGACGAGTCTCATCTGCTCATATCCTATAATACCGAAGCGTGACCGTTTCGGACCACGACGGTATCCTCTATCCTGACCCCGAAAGATCCGGGTATATAGATACCGGGCTCTATCGTGAAGACCATACCGTCATCCAGAATCGTATCGGAGTGTGGAGATATGTAGGGCATTTCGTGTATATCGAGCCCCACTCCGTGCCCGGTACTGTGCACGAAATACTTTCCGTATCCGGCTCTGTCGATGATATCCCTTGCGACCTTATCCACTCTGGAAGCCTTTGTGCCCTTTTTTGCAGCCTCTATCGCGGCATCGTGGGCTTTTAACACTGTATCGTAGATTTTCTGGATAGTTCTGGACGCGAATCGCTGCTCATAGCCAAAATCGATACCGTTGTGGAAAAAAGCGGTTCTGGTTCTGTCGGAACAGTACCCCTTGTATTTGACGCCGGCATCCAACAAAAAGAGATCTCCTTCTTTGAGCTTTCTTTTTCCAGGCAAAGCATGGGGTAAAGAAGCGTTTTCGGAGATGGCGGTTATAGGCTTGAAGCTGAGTTCTCTATCGCCAAAATCTCTCAGGATACTCTCGGCCGCGAAATTGATCCGCGACTCTTTTAGACCGACGCCTTTTCGCGACAACATCGAAGCTATCTCGTCGAACGCTCCGGCACCGATTCTGGACGCTTTGCGAAGATACTTTATCTCCCGCTCGCTTTTGAGTATCCTTCTGCGATGCGATAGATCTTTGCGGGGCAGAAGTCTGACATCGGTACCACCTTTGAGCCTTTTGTAAGAGTGGAGATCCCACTCTTTCGGATCGAATCTGCACTTTTTTATTTTGCTGCGCGATATCAGTTTTGCCGCCTTCCTGACAAGGTCTCTTGTCACAAAAACTTCGGCATCTCGGACCCTGCGGGATGCCTCCTCGCCATATCTGCCGTCCGTGATGAAAAAACTCTCCGATCCGGCTTTGATATACAGCGCGTTGTCGCAACTGTACCCACACTCGTAGAGTATGGCGTTCTCGTCGCGCAAAACAAAATTCATAGATCAGACAGCCCTCAGGCTTTTTTCTGCTGAGCCTGCTTCTGGGCTTCTTTGGCGGCCTGGATCTCTTTGAGGATCTGCGAGATGGCTATCATAGCCAGATGGTATCCAAACGGTCCGACCCCCGCGATCACACCAGCACACACTTCGGCTGTGATCGATTTTTTGCGAAACTCTTCTCTGGCGTGTATATTGGTCAAATGTACCTCTATGGCCGGGATGCCGGCTCCGGCCAGAGCATCCCTGATCGCTATCGATGTATGGGAGTACGCGGCCGGATTGATGATTATACCGTCCGCGTCACCCATGCACTCCTGTATACGATCCACCAGCTCTCCTTCCAGATTGCTCTGGAAAAATTCGATCTCCAGACCGTTCTCGGAAGCGAACTTTTTCATCTGTTCGTGTATCTGCTCGAGCTTCATGAGTCCATATATATGCTGCTCTCTTACACCGAGCATATTGAGATTTGGTCCCTGTATTACTGCTATTTTCATATTATCCGTTCCTTCGATTTGTGATAAGTTTCGATATCATTCTATAAAAATACCTATTAAATCCGGATTATCGCGCTTTCCAAAGAGGCCGAAAACGGTATCTTCCAAAGGAAAGCGGCTGAAAGAGAAATGATGAAAATATTGGAATGCGAATATATTTTTACACCTCGCGGTTATGCGAAAAACATGGCAATCGCTTTCGAAGATAAAATA
>CAZYUW010000178.1:0-6286 GCA_964650685.1 uncultured Nitratifractor sp. | reverse complement strand
GCCCCGAACCATTGTCGCTCACCATAAGATATCTGTTTTCTCCCACTCTGGTCAAGCCTTCGAAGTTCTGTACGCTCCATCCTTTGTCGCTGTCCATACGCAACAGAATCTCATTCGCGCAGACGCCCTTTTCGCACCTGTCGAGATGCACTCTCCTGAGGCTCACCACAAAAGGCTTCAACGGCCCCTGATAGCTTCTTTGCAAAACCATGATATCCCCGTTGTCCATCGTCTCCATTGCGCTGACGGAAGCCTCTGCGAAAGAGTCCCCTTCGAAACTCCACCTCTTCGATCCCAGAGAGTATATCGTCGCCATATGGTCATCTGAACTATCGAGCGGTCTCTCCGGCGCCACTATCAATCCATGATCAGGATGCCACGCCAGAGCTTCGAGCATCTTGTTTCTGCCTCTGTAATGACTCTTGTCTCCAAGTGGTTTTCCCAGAGGCAAATATCTCTCAACGGCACAATCTTTTCCCAGCCTGGCAATCCTGGGTCTGCCTTCGAAACTGATATAGATATCTTTTTTATAGTTGAGCGCCAACCCCTCGGAATCCCTCTCGCTCTTTTTCAGTTTTCTCTTTTTTTCGTTTCGTATCCTGCATCCGGAAACAGGGGTGAGTTTTTCTATCTTTTCACGCCCTACGATTGCATCGAAAACAAAAAAACTCCCCTCATCACCTACCATATACAGTCTCTTTCCTGTGTCGTCATAAGCCAAATCGGATATCTCTTCGAACTTCTCGCCATCGATTCTGCCAAAACGAAGCTCTTTCTGATCCAGAATGACGATCTTCGAGTCTCTCGTACCGATATGGCTGGTCCTGGGGCGTATATCTATATCCAGCACTTGACCGGAAGCCGCCAATGACAGAGAGAGAAAAAGTGATGACATTGCCGCTCGAAGCACTCTCAATGCCGTACTCCTTTTGCTTTTTTCTGTTTCATATAGACCGAGATCAGGATCGAAACTATACTTAGATCTATGATCGTATCGGCAAAATTGAATATCGCGAAATCGAATCCACAATGCCAATATACATAATCCACCACACCTCCGTGCCTGAAACGATCGCTCAGGTTCCCCAGAGCCGCCCCCATCAGAGATCCAGAAAGAAAAGGATAGTCCGCCAAAAGACCTGTCCAGGCAAAGTATGCGAAAAGGCCCGTAACGAGAACTACCTGAAGCCATTTGAGCCACTCTCCAAGGAAAGCGAACAGACTGAACGCGACCCCGCGATTGATATGAAGCTCCAGCGAAATGCATCTACTGTGCCACTCGTAGCCATCGAGAAACAGCTGCTTCAAACCGTCATCGACGAGAAATACCCCAACAAGAGCCAGCAGAAATATCACGCTTTTGCGCACTACGACAACTCTTTTCGAAAAAACTCTTCCACTCTGCCCATCATCTTTTCGAGGAGGGCGCTCTCCTCCCCCTCGAGAAGCAGCCTGATCTTGTTTTCGGTACCGGAGTATCTGAACAGATGCCTTATACCGACACTCTCTATCTCGGAAAGCAGCTCCACATACCCTTCGATCTCCTCAAAACTTCTCTTTTCGACAACCGGTATATTTACAAGTATCTGAGGGTAGCTTTCAAAAGGATCGAACTTTTCGCTCGCCCTGCTTCCACTGTCAACGAGACAGGCCAGCGCCTGAAGAGCGCTCGATATTCCATCTCCTGTTTTGGCGAAGTCACCAAAGATGATATGACCACTCTGCTCTCCTCCGAAATTCAGATTGTGCCTCTGCATCATCTCCACTACATTCTTGTCGCCCACACTGCTCCTGTATGTATCGATACCGTATCGTTTCAGATAGTCGTCCAGAGCGCTGTTGCTCATCACCGTCGAGACGATCGCATCATTGCGCAAAAGACCTCTCTCGTGCAGGTAGACGGCAAGCACGGCCATGAGTTTGTCACCATCGACAACCCTGCCCTTCTCGTCCACCATTACCAGTCTGTCCGCATCTCCATCGAGAGCCACCCCTGCATCCGCTCCGTGTCTGAGCACCTCTTCGGCCAGCCTCTCCGGATGCATGGCGCCGCAACCTTCGTTTATATTGAAACCATCGGGTTTGTCGCCTGTAACGACTATATCGGCTCCCAGCTCTCCGAGTATGGTAGGAGCCACCTTGTAACCAGCGCCGTTGGCGCAGTCCACAACCACTTTCAGGCCTGAAAGTGTCAAGCTTCTCGGAAATGAGTTTTTGATATGCACGATATACCTGCCGACGACATCGTCGATCCTTTTGGATTTGCCTATCGCCCTGTCAACCGCCTGTGAATCCTCTATCAACCCCGTATCTTCGTATATCTCCTCGATGCGCCTCTCATCTTCGCGACTAAGCTTGTTGCCCTCTTTGTCGAAAAACTTTATTCCGTTGTCGCTGTACGGGTTGTGGCTGGCAGATATCATGATACCCGCGTCACATCGCATATTTTCAGTCAAAAAAGCCACGGCTGGCGTAGGCATGGGACCTATCTGAATCACATCGTATCCTACGGCAGTCAACCCAGAGACAATGGCATTCTCGACCATGTAACCGCTTCTCCTGGTATCTTTGCCTACAAGAATTTTATTGGTTTTGGCATGAGGCCTGAAGTGTATGCCCGTTGCCATGGCCAGACGCATCGCCGCAGGTGCGGTGACCACAATGCCGGCTTTCCCTCTTACACCATCGGTTCCAAAAAGTCCCACTTTACACCCTTCTAAAGTTTCTTTACAGTTCGAGCCGTCTGTCTCTTTCCATGATCCACAGGAACAGTGACGACCGGCTTGGAATTATGCAATTCTATCCAAATTTTAAAAATCATTGTAATATTTCCTTCTACAGCTAAAGAGTTAATTATCGATTAATAAAGTTTTGGATATTATGCGCCCACTAAATAGACTCTATACACAGTACAACGACCGATGTGATGGAGAAATATCATAATTTGGAAATTCCAAAAATACAGCAGATCAGGAAGGAAAATATATGGCACATCATAAATCCGCAAAAAAGAGGATCAAGCAGACGATCAAAAAGACCGAAAGGAACAGATACTACAGAACGAGGCTCAAAAACATCGTCAGAGCCGTAAGGGAAGCTGTAGAGTCCGGAGACAAAGAGAAGGCCGCGGCGGCTTTCAAGATCGCCAACAGGCAACTGCATCATTTCGTAAGTAAAGGTTTTTTGAAAAAGCAGACCGCATCCCGCAAAGTAAGCCGACTCCACAAACTCGTAAACAGTATAGAAGCGGCTTAAACACAAACAGACAAAGCTCTCCCAAAAACTGGATCGCGGTAAACGCGATCCTGACAATCAATTCAGGAAGTATCGATGCTGAAAGAGAAGCTCCTGCCGTTTATAGACAGATACGAAGAGATAAACACTCTCCTGAGTTCTCCTGAAATTTCGTCAGATATAAAAAAAATGACTGAACTCAGCAAAGAGCAGTCCTCCATCTCTCAACTTGTCGAAAAAGCCCGCAAATACATAGAGACCTCCGAAGCGATAGAGGAGAACAGGGAGCTGCTTGGAGACGAAGAGCTCGGAGATCTCGCGAAAGAAGAGTTGACCGAACTCGAACCCTTGCTGGATAGACTCGAGGACGAGATCAAAGTACTGATGATCCCGAAAGATCCAAACGATGACAAAAACATATATCTCGAGCTTAGAGCAGGTACGGGAGGGGACGAAAGCGCTCTCTTCGTCGAAGACATATTCAGGATGTATCTGCGCTTTGCGGAAAAACAGGGCTGGAAAGTGGAGATAGTGAGCTCTTCCGAAGGAAGTGCGGGCGGATACAAAGAGTTGATCGCGCTCATCAAAGGAGAGAGCGTCTACAGCAAGCTGAAGTTCGAAGCTGGAACACATCGTGTTCAGAGAGTGCCAGAAACCGAAACACAGGGACGGGTACACACATCCGCGATCACCGTCGCGGTGATACCGGAAGTGGAAGATGTGGAAGTTGAAATAAAACAGAGTGATATAAAGATGGATGTCTACCGCTCCAGCGGCTGTGGAGGACAGAGTGTGAATACGACCGACTCGGCCGTCAGGTTGACACATCTGCCTACAGGAATTGTCGTCGCTATACAGGACGAAAAGTCTCAGCACAAAAACAGGGACAAGGCGATGAAGGTTTTGAAAGCCAGAGTCCATGAGGCGATGATGCGCGAACAGATGGACGAAACATCCGCTCAGCGTAAACTTCAGGTAGGCAGTGGCGACCGAAGCGAAAAGATCCGAACCTACAACTACCCACAAAATCGCATCACCGACCATCGTATAGGGCTCACCCTGTACTCCCTGGACGATATCATGAACAACGGAAGTCTCGAGCAGGTGATAGATCCTCTGATCGCACACGCTCAAGCGGAAGCGATCAAGGAAGCTGGTCTCTGAGAAGCGAACAGTTTCATGAAACCATGAATGGGCCTGGCTAAATAGCGCGGCCTCATAAACCATGTGGATATCAACCATCTTGTGACTCCGGCAAGCAAAGGCTTGACACACCGAAACTGTAGCGACAGAGTAGCTTTTCCGTCGCGCAGCATCGACCACCAAAGGCGGCACAGATATGCAATACAAAAAGTATAAAAAACTCTATATATCGTACTTTTTGACAGGATTAGTTCTTTTCGTGTCAATATATATACTTTACAAAAATGGGGCGATCATACCTTTCGACAAGTATCTTTCATCATATGTAAAATATATACAACAGCGGAACATAAGTGCCATTGTCATTCCGTTGACGCACTTAAACAGTCCACCGGCACTCTTTTCGTTCACTGTCGCTCTATCTATCATACTCTTCGTGCGCAAACACAAAATCGCGTCGTTTTCACTACTCGTGTCGATAGCAGCCACCGCGACAATGACGACGGTTGCCAAAAACCTGATAGAAAGAGCAAGGCCGACCGAAAAGCTGGTCGAGATATCCAGCCACTCCTTCCCGTCGTGGCACGCCTCCACATCGATGGCACTCGCGATAGCACTGGCATGGATATTTAGAGGAAGCAGACTTTCTGTAGTTGTCATGCTGTGGCCTTTGGCAATAGGCTTCAGCAGAATATACCTGAACGCCCACTGGGCATCTGATGTGCTTGCGGGCTGGGGGCTGGGATTGTCGGTATCCTCACTTACGATACTGATCTTTATTTGGATAGAGGCCAAAATCTCCCACAGGCGTTGATCGGTATCGCATCTACACTGACTCCCTTTTGCGCGGCTATTTCTCCTTCTGCGTCTCCTTTTTGATCGATCCTCTCTTTTCGAGCGCCATCTCAGCTCGATTTCTGAGCTTTTTGTCTCCCCTGAACTTCTCGAGACGCTTCATTATATTGTCGCTGGGCTGCGATACGACCGGCTTCTTTTCTCCGCTTTTTTCATACCTTTTTCCCTCTTTTTTGGAGAAGCCCAGTCTCATGATCGAGACTATGAGCAAAAGTACCATGATCGCTATTGTGACCCATTTGCCTATAAGCAGATAGAGCAGGCTATCTTTGCGATCGGTGACGACGAAGTAGTCCACAAGATCGGTATAGACTGCATCCGCTCCGTAGATCCCGATCAGGGAAATAACGATCAAGATCAGATAGCGAATATTGCGCTTAAAAAAGAGTGATAGAGCTGCCCATTTCAGATAGTGATACATCTCAGAACCAGCTGATCCCCAACAGCGCGAGCAGAGCTATTATGCCTCTGCTTTTGTATTCGTCTATCAGTTTGTTCTCCTCGTCGGCAATGATCACCTCCAGATCGTCATCGCTCAAAGTGTCTATATCAACACCGCTTATGACGAGCCTCGCATGTGTTCTGGAAAGCGCTTTTTCCCGCAATCTCTCTCTGGCTTTGGATCTGACCTTTTCCGGCAGATATAGCATCTTTTCCATCATCCACTGTTTCATGACATTCCGAATCTTTTTTGCCTATTCTACCAAAGCACAATAAACAGATTCCAACCCCCCCCAACAACCCAACGAAACGACACAGTTATCCATCCCTCAAGAGTTTTGAAGCTAAAGCAATCATGCTCATGATAGCTTTATCGAGTAAAATGATCAAGGTGACACTATGATCCATAAAAACAGGTATGAATATCTACTGAATATATAAAATGATTTGTTGAAGTAGTCGAGAAAGAAACTCTCAAGACGGCACTGACCTACGTTCCCACACCCGTAGGGTGCAGTATCATCGGCGATGAGAGGCTTAACTTCCGGGTTCGGTATGGAGCCGGGTGTGACCCTCTCTCTGGCAGCACCGCCAAGAGAAGCAAAGCCACCTG
>CAZYUW010000177.1:0-5489 GCA_964650685.1 uncultured Nitratifractor sp. | reverse complement strand
CTTCTGGCTCCTATATTTTTTGTCAGCTTTACCTTTGGAGTCAGTGGCGCGATACTCGCCGAAAGCGGACTGAGCTATCTTGGGCTTGGGATAACACCACCGCAAATGAGCTGGGGAAGTATACTGAGCGATGGTAAATCGGTTATGGAGATAGCATGGTGGGTAAGCTTTTTCCCTGGTCTGCTTATATTCATGGTAACATTTTCACTGATACAGATATCCGACTGGCTGCAGAGTCGAAGCAACAAAAGAGAGGAGTTGCAACAATAGTATCATGAATAATTTCACAAACACATTGATCAACCGTTAAATATTTTCTGATATCTTACACCATCAATCAAAACAAGGATAGCACCGATGAAGAAGAGACTTTTGTTTATCGCGATACCCATAACGGCTCTAATGATAAGCGGATGCCAGAAAAAGATACCCTCGCCCGACGAAAATGGCAACGCTGGGGGGGCTTCCAGCTCGGTAACCACGACTGAAGTTACAGGCGGAATAGATACAAACGGCAAATATACCGGCAGTGACGGCGTAAGTGCCAGCGGAATCAAACTGATATATTTCGCGACCGACAAATACTCCCTCGACTCCGATCAGATACACAGACTCATAAGCGATATGCCTAAAATAAAAAATCTTGCCGCAACCGGCAAAATCAGGATAGAGGGCAATTGCGACGAGTTTGGTACAGATGAGTACAACCATGCTCTGGGACTCAAAAGGGCAAAAGCTGTCAAGCAGATACTGCTCAGCAATGGCATACCTGCCTCATCCATAAATATCGTCAGCTATGGAGAGAGTAATCCGGTCTGTACCGGCTCCACTCCGGCGTGCCACGCCAAAAACAGACGAGCGGAAATCAATGCCCTTTAAGGAGGCGTATCTAAAGGTATAAGATTTCAAATATCAAAATCGTCCGCATATCGGGCGCGCACCCCTGGAGGGTCAGTATTGCGCATATATATATTCATGTTGCCAAATTGTTTATAGGCTTATATGATATAATTCTCCAATGTTGCAGCAATACATCCAGGCGGTAGAAAGCTCCAATATCGTCTCCAGAACCGATATCAATGGTATCATAACCTTCGCGAACGATGAGTTCTGTAAAATTTCCGGCTATAGCAGGGAGGAGCTCATAGGTTGCGATCACAATATAGTCAGACACCCTGATGTACCCGCTGAAACCTTCAAAGTTCTCTGGGACACTATACTGGAGAAAAAAACATACAAAGCCACCGTCAAAAATCTGGCAAAAGATGGTAGCACTTTTTATGTAAATACGACTATAGTGCCTATTCTGGATGAAAAAGGGGAAATACTTGAGTTTGTCGCCATCAGATACGATGTCACCAGAGAGGTAGAGCTGCAGTTACGGCTGGAGCAGAAAGACAGGGAACTCGAAGCACTGAACAAGAGCCTTGAAGAGAGAGTCAGGATCCAAACCAAAAAACTCCAGGAGCTCAACAGGAGTCTCGAAGAAAGGGTCAAGGAGGAGATAAACAAAAACGAAGAGAAGCAGCAGATGCTTTTGTGGCAATCAAGGTTTGCCAGCCTGGGACAGATGGTGGCCAATATCGCCCATCAATGGAGACAACCCTTGACGGAGTTGAATCTAGCCATATACAATCTCAAAAAATCTCTCATAGAAGGAAATTCCGAAGAGAAAGTCGAAAATATCTACAAACAGACCCAGAAGATCATTCGCTCTATGTCGCACACCATAGACAACTTCATGGACTTTTTCAAACCAGACAAAGAGAGTGTCCAGTTCAGTATCAAGCAGAGCCTGGAAGACGCGCTG
Organism: uncultured Nitratifractor sp.; assembly: GCA_964650685.1. Classification (GTDB taxonomy): domain Bacteria; phylum Campylobacterota; class Campylobacteria; order Campylobacterales; family Sulfurovaceae; genus Nitratifractor. The sequence goes on along the minus strand of CAZYUW010000177.1, from coordinate 3,679 downwards.
GCTTTGATACATCAGGCTCTCGACAAAGAGCAGATATCACTGAACATCGAGATCGCCAGAGATGTGCAGGCTGTAGGAATACCCAATGAGCTTACCCAGGTCTTTATAAATATACTTCAAAACAGCAAAGACGCTTTCAAAGAGAGTGATATAAGAGATAGAAAAATCCGCATACATATAGATACTGTCGACTTAGAAAGTGTAATAAGCATCGAAGACAATGCCGGCGGTATAGACGAAAACATAATTCAACGCATATTCGAACCCTATTTTACGACCAAACACAAAAGCCAGGGCACAGGATTGGGACTTTTTATGTCGAGAATGATCATACAGAAAAGTTTTGGCGGGACCATAGAGGTCGTCAACAGCCTGGAAGGTGCTCTGTTTATTATAAAAATTCCATTGAAAAACGGACTGTCCGATCAAAAAAGAGAGGTTTGACTATGATAAATGACGAAATCCTGAAAAAACTTAGAATTCTCTATGTGGAAGACGAAGCCGCTCTATCGAGATTGCTAAAAGAAGCTATCGGCTCAAGATTCGATGAGTTCCATCTTGCACATGACGGCATGGAAGGTTTGGCAAAATACAGAAAAATCAAACCTGATATAGTGATTACCGATATAACCATGCCAAAAATGGATGGTCTCGAGATGGCAAGAAAAATTCATAACGAAGATCGAAATATACCACTGATAGTACTAAGCGCGTATAGCGACAAAGAAAAACTTCTATGCGCTATTGATGTGGGAATAAACAAATATCTTATAAAACCTTTCGATCCCGACACTCTTTTGGAGTATATATGCGAGCTGTACGACGATAACAAAGATCGTCACACTATCAAACTCGTCAATGGTTTCTCTTTCGACAAAAAACAGAAACAGTTGAGCAGAAACAACAAAACCGTCAGATTGACCAGACGGGAATTGGGGCTTATCGACAAAATGATAGAAAACTCAGGATTCTTCATGGACACAGAAGAGATCAAAAAGACTCTCTGGAAAGGCGAGAGTGTCACAGATGACGCGCTGCGGGTATTTATAAAAAGACTCAGAGAAAAAACGGACAGAAACTTCATTCAAAACAGTTCCGGTGAAGGATATTATCTGGAAACTCCGGAGTGATACGGGAAAACTCTGATCTGCTGTTTTGCTTTTCAATTGTGCTATACTTTGCTGGTTAAGAATCGGAAAGGAGATCTCTTTGACTAGAAACAGACTGTCGATCGCTATTTTCATCCCAGTTCTGTCGCTACTCTGGACTTCACCTCTTTTTTCCGATAATACATATGAGTTTACATATAGAACAAAAATAGGAAAATCCGACCGTATAAACCCCAGAGGGATACATCTGCACAACTTAGGCAGTATACTCAGACAAGACAGAACAAATCTCTATGATCATGGCGGCGATCCAGGCGATATGAGAGATCCAATATATTACGATCCTGTAGCAAGATCGACTATAGAGTATGCCAGGATATTGCCGGTCGGCTGCACATATCAGGAGCTGAAAAAGAGCCTTCTTAACGAAGAGCCATATATTGAAGTCGGCAAAAAAGGCAATGAACTATATATCAAACCATTAAAGAATGAACCCTTGGATTTTTCGAGTAATGCCAGCGAATCTACACAACAGACCTCTTCACAGATAGTATATAGAGCAAGGCTCAGCTATAGGGATCATTACAATTTCAGAGGAAAGCTACTGGGTACTATCGGAGCCATTTTGCGTCAAGACAGAGTAAACTATTACAAATTTGGCGGGGACATCGAAGACACTCCCGACTACTTTTTTCGAAAAAAAGACTCTCTTGGAATGCTGGAACACTCCAAAATCATTCCAATAGATATCTCATACGACGAATTGCGCAGGGATATTGCAGAAAACACCCCTCTTGTTGAAGTCAGATCATCAGGCAACGAAACATATCTGAAAATTCTGGAACAATAACAATATCGACAAAAGCTCCATCTTGAGCGCTGCGCTTATGCGCGGCAGGGCAAAAGTACCCAACGAAAACCGATCAGGGATTGATCTCCGTCGCGTTGGTTACATTGTATTTCAATCCTGCTTCATCAGGGCTGCAGCCAAGAGCAAGAGCGAGCATTTGCGGCATATGAAGCACTGGTATATTGATCTCTCTGCCCATGGTTTTACCGGCACTGTCCTGCTTGAGATCCATATTTAGCTGACACAAAGGACATGGCGTAACCATAAGATCGGCATTGTTGTCTATGGCATCCAGCAATGCCGTTCCGCTGAGTCTGTTGCTTGTTTCCGGAGCCTGTAGATCCACATGGAATCCACAACATTTGTTTTTGCTTTCGTACTCTACGGCTTTACCTTCCAACGCTTCGATCAGCCTGTCGAGCGAAGTGGGAACATATGGATTTTCACCAGCATGCGCCTTCTCATCCGAATCCTTTTCCATTTCTTCGGATATGTTATGAGTATTGTGCAAATGGCTTGGACGAATATTGTGACATCCATAAAATGGCGCTATATTGAACTGACTCAAAGGCTTTTCGACCTTTTTGCGGATATTATCCAAGCCATAATCATCGATCAACGCATATAGAAAATGTCTAACGCTGCTCGTTCCCTTGTACTCCAAACCTACCTCCGCAAGCTTTTCGTTCACCTTGGCTTTCAGCTCAGGATCATTGTCGAGGCGCTCTTTCGTACTAACTGTATTGAGTTGACAGGTGTTGCATATAGTCACGAGCGGCAATCCGAGCTTCTCGGCATAGCAGATATTCCTCGCGTTTAGCACCAAAGAAAGAAAATCATCAAAATCCTGCAGATGGCTGGCTCCGCAGCAGCTGGCTTCATCCAGCAGCACCAACTCTATATCCAGTTTTTTTGCTGCCGCGAGCGTAGAGGAGAGAAGCTCCGGAGTCGACTCTCTAGCGGTACATCCAGTATAAAGTGCGTATTTCAGTTTGCTCATCTCTTTTCCTTCTTAAAGTTCGTTCTGCTTGCTGATCTCTATCAGCTTCTGTATCTCTTCGAGGTTTTTGCTTCTGGGCATCTTCTTCTTCGCGAAATCGAAAGGATGCACTTTGCCAGCCTTTATCATCTTGAGAGCTTCGCTCAGATGCTTGACTACGCCAAGCCCTTCGGAGTACAGTACTATATCCTGCTCGTCGAGATATCCGAACTTGTTGATAGATCTTATGAAACCTTCAGCGTGTTTGGTTGCGACATTTCTTTTCGCGACCTTCTGCTCGAACTGCATATTGTGCAGGCGGGTTATCTTCTCTATCGGATTTACCTCTTTTGGACACGCTTCGGCACACTCGAAACATTTCACGCAGTCCCAGACTCCCTGACCAAGCTGAGCCGTGGCCTCCAGCCTCTCTTTTCCTGCCTCGTCTCTGGGATCAATGGTAAATCTGTATGCCGCGGCGAAGGCTGCCGGCCCGAAGTACTCTTCGTTGACCTCTACAACTGGACACGCGTAGTGGCACGATCCGCACTGGATACAGTAGTCGGCATCCAGAAACTCCTCAACTTGCCTGGGAGTCATTCGCGTCTCCTCGCTTGGATTTGGATCTACATCCGCCTCGACATACGGTTTGACAGCAGCATGCTTTTCCCAGAAATCACCCTTGTCAATGATCATGTCTTTGATGGCCCTCTTTGTGCTCTGGGCTCGAAGACCAGCTCG
>CAZYUW010000176.1:0-2653 GCA_964650685.1 uncultured Nitratifractor sp. | reverse complement strand
ATATTTGTTTACAAAGATCGTTTCACCATTTTTGAATATGAGTCTCTCTTTGGCGCCAATGGTAATGAAACTGAAGTTTCCCTCTTCAGTTGTAACGACGCTCTCGAAAAGCATGGTGATTTCGCCGGGAAAGAGTTTTTTGATCTCCCCATAGAGAGCTACGGGCGTAAGTTGATCGAAAAGGTAGCTTCGGATCATAACCCTTCCTATTTTATAAACGCGGCTTTGTTGAGTTTTTCTCTGACCTCCGGCAATTTGGCTTTGGCATCGTCATAAGAGCTGTAAGGTCCTACAAGAACTTTATGTAAACCGTTTTGTTCCATAATAGTGTAGTTGAATCCTTTTGCTTTGATATCTTTTAGATATTTTTCATTAGGTTTTTTACTAAAAGATCCTATCTGTATATAACGCTTGCTGCCTTGTTTGAATAATTTTTTTGGTGGGGTTACATTTTTTTTGGCCGTGCTTTTGTTTTTGCGTTCAATCTCTTTTTTTGCTGAAGTCGTTTTTTTGGGAAGCTTCTCCTTTTTGTCGAGAGTAGATTTTTGAGCGATATTATCATCTTTTTTGGAGTTTAACGGCTTTTGCGCGGTACTGTTTTCCTTAGTGACTTTTTCGCTGGATTTTGAATTTTTAGTACCTTCATCCGGTGCTGTTTTTGGAAGATTTTCGTTGTCCAGGGGTTTGAGCTCTTCCGGTATATTGCTCTCTTCCGCCATTTTGTCTATTTCGCTATCGAATTTTTTTTCGTTTTTCGATTTTGGATTTACGAGTTCCGAAAGTTCGGTTTTGACTTCTCTGTCTGCTGTCTGGTCGTTTCCGAAAAACAGTCTGGCAAGTGTTACTCCCGCAATCAAAACTACCAATATGATAGCGGCAACAGCCAGGATATTTTTGGATCTGCTTCCGCCGCCTCTTGGTTCCCCTATGATCAGATCGTCCAGATTGTGGTCATTCATGATATTTCTCCGGCTTTTTTTGATTCTCACCAATGATTATACCACAAGATCATTAGTGTAATATTAGTTAATATATCGAATATGGAACTACAAACATGTTGTAGCTTTGCGGAAGTCTGGAATCTGGAAGTACTTTCCACGCCCTGGATATTGAGTTGCCGAGAGTATTCGATAGTAGAGCGGCTTTTTCATGCAGTTCTTCCAGGCTTTTTCTCTCTGTTTTTATGAAGATCTGTAGTTTTTTGCGGGTTTTTCCGTAAAATACACTATAGTTTCCATCCGAAACAGGATCGATAAATTTGGAGAGTATGGCCAGAAAGCGTCTCTGTTCATCCCCTTCGTACAGTATAAAAAGCGTATCGCCGTGGCCATTTTCGATCAACGGTATCCCTATCGTGATTTTCTTTTCGAGATGCTGTCTAACAATATTATGATCGGGTTTTTTATTCACCTTTTCGAATCTTGAGTAGAATTTTCTGCCGTTTTTTTCTATAGTGGCGACTATACTGGATCGTTTTATATAGTAAAAAGAGGAGCCAGAGACGAGATCCATGATCTCGGCTTCCGGAAATATCGAATCAGTAGATAGCTCTGTCATAGATAACGAATTTGAGCGCGAGATCCCTCATCTCCTGTCTGATACGCTCATGTAGATTGCTGTCGTCTATATTGTCCAGAACATCAGAGATCCGCTCGGCTATCAGCTCGAACTCTTTCTCTTTCATTCCTCTGCGAGTCAGAGCCGGAGATCCTATCCTGATACCGGATGTCACGAATGGACTTCGAGTCTCTCCGGGCACAGTGTTTTTGTTGACCGTGATACCCGCGGCCCCCAGTGCCGCGTCGGCATCTTTGCCGGAAAACTCTCTGTCGAGGAACGAAAGAAGCACGAGATGGTTGTCGGTGCCACCAGATACCACTTCGTATCCTCTTTTTGACAATACATCAGCAAGTACTCCGGCGTTGGCTTTGACCTGTCTGGCATACTCTTTCCACTCGGGGGCGAGATTGTGCCTGAAGCCTACCGCTTTGGCGGCGATGACATGTACGAGTGGACCACCCTGAAGCCCAGGGAATATCGCGGAGTTGATTTTTTTGGCGATATCTTCGTCGTTTGTCATTATCGCCCCTCCTCTTGGTCCGGCAAGGGTTTTATGGGTCGTGGTCGTTACCACATCGGCGTACGGAAATGGACTCATGTGCTCCCCGGCAACCACCAGTCCGGCAATATGCGCTATATCCGCAAACAGATACGCTCCCGTGGCATCGGCAATCTCTCTAAACTTTTTGAAATCTATCTCTCTGGGGTAGGCGGAAGCACCGCAGACTATGATATTCGGCTTGACGATTCTGGCTATATCCATTACCCTGTCGTAGTCTATTCGCCCATCGAGCTCCACCCCATATGTGAAACTCTGATAGTTTTTACCGGAAAAACTGGGTTTGGAGCCGTGTGTCAGGTGTCCTCCATGACTCAGATCCATACCCAGTATCTTATCCCCCGCTTTTATCAGCGCAGCATAAACGGCGCCGTTAGCCTGCGAGCCCGAATGAGGCTGTACATTGGCATATTCGCATCCAAAGAGATCCTTGCATCTGTCTATGGCGAGCTGTTCGACACGATCGGCATATTCACATCCGCCATAATATCGCTTGTTCGGATAGCCTTCCGCGTATTTGTTGGTAAAGACGGA
>CAZYUW010000175.1:0-9141 GCA_964650685.1 uncultured Nitratifractor sp. | reverse complement strand
GTCTATCTCGTCTATAAAGACGATTCCGCCCTCCTGCGCTTTTTTCAAAGCCAGATCGTTCAACTTGTCTTCATCCAGCAGTTCGCTGCTCGCCTCGGCGGCAAGAACCTTCCTCGCCTCTTTGATATCGAGTTCTTTCTTTTTCTTTTTGCCGCCAAGCCCACCTATGACCTTGATGATCGACTCCTGCATATTTATCATCTCGGGAGAGGCTCCGGTACCGAAATCCAGAGTTGGATTGGGAATCTCCACCTCTATCTTCAGATGATCGAGTTCGCCGTTCGCGAGTCTGCTCTGCATTTTGGCGAAAGATATATCGTACTCTTTGCGTTTCTGTTCGCTGGCACCGGCCGGCAACGGAGGAAGAAGTTTCTCGATGATCTTGTTCTCCACATAAGCCTCTATCTTCTCTCTGTTTTTCTCATTCTCCTCTTCCCGTACGAGATTCAAGGAGGTCATGGCCAGATCTCTGATAATGGATTCCACATCTCTACCGACAAAACCGACTTCGGTGAATTTACTCGCTTCCACTTTCACGAACGGCAGACGCATCATCCTGGCCAGGCGTCGTGCTATCTCTGTCTTGCCGACACCGGTGCTGCCTATCATCAGTATGTTTTTGGGTATCACCTCGCGCTGCATCTCTTCATCCAGCCTCATTCGTCTCCATCTGTTCCTGAGGGCTACAGCTATCGTTTTTTTGGCTTTTTCCTGCCCTATCACATATCTATCGAGATACGCCACTATCTCCGAAGGGGTCATGCTCTTTTCTTCGCTCACCTTTCAAGCTCCAGTATTTTTATATTGGTATTGGTATATATACACATCTCTCCGGCGATCACAAGACTCTCTTCAACCAGTTTTTTCGCATCGAGAGAGGCGTGTCGATCCAGCGCTCTGGCTGCGGACAATGCGAAATTGCCGCCACTGCCTATAGCGGCGATACGACCATCCTCTGGCTCTACGACATCGCCTGTTCCAGACAGTATGAAAACATGCTCCAGATTCAATACCAGCATCATGGCTTCGAGTTGGCGCAGATGCTTATCCCGTCTCCAGACTTTGGAAAACTCTATCACAGATTTGAGCAGATCTCCTCTCTTTTCGTTCAATATACCTTCGAACATATCGAAAAGAGTGAAAGCGTCGGCAGTACTGCCGGCAAATCCAGCCAAAATCGAATCGTCGTGCAAGATCCTGATCTTGGTGGCGTTTCCCTTCAGAACGGTATCTCCGAATGTTACCTGGCCGTCTCCACCGATGACCGCATGGCCATCCCCTCTATAGGCGAGTATGGTAGTGGCTTCGAACATCTCTCCTCCTACTTCTCTACACCGACTACATGCACTTTGAGTGCGGCGTGTATGCCGTGACCCAGTTTACTGTCCACGGTATGAACCCCTTCTGACTTTATGGGTTTTTTCAGCTCTATGTGTTTTTTATCCAGGTCTATACCCGTCTGCTCCTTGATCGCGGCAGAGATATCGCTGCTGGTTACCGAACCTCGTATCCCTACGGGAGCGACCTCCTTCTCTATGCGTATCTCCGTGGACTCCAGGCGTCTCTTTTCTTCATTGAGTCTTTCGATCTCGGCAGCCTCCTCGGCAGCCCTCTTCTCCTCCTGCTCCCGCCACTCCTGTATAACATCCGGTGTAGCTATTCTGGCAAAACCTTTAGCGACGAGAAAGTTGCGACCATATCCGTCTTTGACCTCTTTGATTTCACCTTTTTTGCCTACATTTTTTACATCTTTGATCAACAGTACTTTCATTTCCAACCCTTTCCCGATATTGATATATCTATATACTATATAATTAATGTATAGAGTTCGGTGTTATTTTATCCAAATTAACACCTATTCTCTCTATCTAAACTCAAAATATAAATTTGTTCGATGACATATTGATACATCTAATATTAACTTTATCGGCTCCTATAATGATATCGTCCGGCAGTATCGAAACACCACCCTTGATATCCAGAACCAATCCCGCCTGTTTGTAGGCCTTGTATACCAGCTTGGAGCAGTACCATCCGCTCTTTTCATTCTCTTTGTATGTCAGCAGACTGTATGGCTCACCTATGTGCTTTCTTGCGTAGTCGACAGCTTTTTCGATTTTTTCTTCATTCAGATTGTCAAACCTCAACCTGGCCATATCGGAAAAGTTCTCTATCCAAAACTCCCATGAGCTTCTGCGTACTCCTCCGGGCATCGCGTCTATGATGCAGTCGCATTCGGCATCGTATATGCCTATATGATTGTAGTACCCCTGCAAAGAACTCCCCTTGCCAGGTTCAGCTCTGTGTGCCAGCAGCAGATCGCCATTTTTCCACCCAATGGATTTGAGTCTGCTGGCTCTACTTGCCGATAGAGCCGATTTGGGATGTTCCGAATCGGGCGTGTCGAAATCTTTGGCGTGTATACTCTCTGCGATATCTATATACGACAAGGAAGCGCCCGGCACCCTGTATGGCAAAGAGTATCTGTCCGCCAGCTTTTTCTGGGCATCGAGAAAAACAGTGAAACCCTGGCAGTATTCTCTCCGATCTCTTTCGCTTCTCTCGTTTTGTCCTGCCCTGGCAGCCGATCCTCCTCCATGCTCGGCCTCGCTCTGCAGCATGCTCGTCAAAAACGGCCTGGAAGAGTACTCTTTCAAAAAGCGCATCAGTGAGACATAATCCTTTTTCTCCGAATTTTTGCAGTAGTGAATGAAATTTATTACGAGTTTGAGCTCCCGCGTTATCTCGTTTTTCATATGCGGCGGAAAACCGTATTTGGCGAAATATCTATCATAGACGGTCTGAACATTCGGTATTGATGGAGCGTACCGAAAGCTGTAGACAAAAAAGAGTGCCACGACCGCTACCACCAGCACTGCCAAACTCACTACTCTACCCAATACGATCTCCCCGTCACCTCCGGCCGATATCCATTTATGAAACACGCCGGATCCTTTTCGACATTCTACACTGTCTGCTCTTAACTCCATATCTACAGATACCTGTCCGAGACACAAACGACATCAGCTCCGTGTGATAGAATACATTTTTATTTCAATGCCTATTACAAAAAGGATACGGTTTGTTCAAAGAGTTCGATCTCGACAAAAACGACTTGAGAGACTTTCCGGAGAGACTCGAAGCACTCCTGAAGAGACACTCCGAAAGGATCGAAGAGATAGTCCGAAGCGACAGGCACGATTACGATACGACAGTGGGAGCCATGCAGGATATGGACGAAGAGAGGGAGGTGTTTTTCACTCCTTTGTCTCATCTGAATTCGGTAGATAACTGCGAAGAGACCCAAAAAGCCTACGAAGCCTGTCTGCCCCTGCTGAGTAGATTTCACAGCGAAGTAACCCAAAACGAAGCACTCTATGGGATACTAAAAAGACTCGAAAGCGAGAATCCGCAGCGACGCAGGGTACTGCAAAACGAAACGAGAGACTTCAGGCTTGCCGGTGCGGAGCTCTCCGACGAAGAGAAAAAAAGGCTCGAAAAGATAGATATGGAACTGAGCGAGCTCTCGAACACCTTCTCGCAGAACCTTCTGGAGGCCACGAACAGCTGGGAGATGGTGATAGAGAACCAGGAGGATGTCGAAGGCATACCCGAAAGCGATCTGAAAAGTGCGCATTTCACGGAAAACGGTATGGACAAATGGCGTTTTACGCTACAGATGCCAAGCTATATCGCCTATATGACATACGGACCCAACAGGGAACTGAGAGAGAAAATATATAGAGCCTACAATACCAGAGCACCGGAAAACTCGACCGTCATAGACCGCATCCTGGAGCTCAGATTTGAAAAAGCCGGATTGCTGGGATATGAAAACTACAGCGAGTACGCACTCCAGAGCAGAGACGCCGATTCTCAGGAGAGTGTATTGGGATTTTTATACGAGCTGTTGCGCCCATCGATCGCGCAGGCCGGAGAGGAGCTTCGCAGGCTCCGGGAGTTCGCGCGCCAACTTGACGGAATAGACAATCTCGCCAGTTACGATACGGCATACTATGCGGAGAAGCTGAAAAAAGAGTTGTACGATTTCGACGAGAGAGATACCAAAGCATATTTCGAACTGCAGAGTGTTTTGGTTGGATTGCTCGAAATCGTATCGGAACTTTTCGGCATCGAATTCAAAGCCTCGGAGACATCCGTATGGCACGACAGCGTCAGGGTTTACGATCTCTATAACCAGGGCAGTCTGTCGGGTCGCATATACTTCGATCTCGAAGCGCGCGCTTCCAAGCGAGGAGGAGCGTGGATGCACGACTGGGAAAGTGGATTTGTCGACACGCACGGACGCAGACATTTGCCAAGCGCCTTTGTCATAGCCAACTTCCCACCGACTGACGACGAGAACCCTTCGCTGCTCAGACACGACGATGTGGTCACACTCTTTCACGAAATGGGTCATGCGATCCATCATCTCTTCAGCACCCGCGAAGAGCGATCTATCAGCGGCATAAACGGTGTCGCGTGGGACGCGATCGAATTCCCCAGCCAGTTTCTGGAAAATTTCGCCTACGAAAAAAGCATCCTCCGACGACTCGGCAAGCACTACAAGAACACGGAAACGATACCAGATATGCTGCTCGACAAGATCAAAGCCTCCAAAAACTTCCAGGCGGGAATGGGGATGTGCAGACAGATAGAGTTCGCGCTTTTCGATTTCAAACTCCATCAAAAGATTCATCGCGCCGAAGAGGTGCAGGATCTGATAGAGAGCGTCAGAGAGGAGTGCTCCGTATTGAAGCCACCGTCGTACAACCGCTTCCAGCACGGTTTCGCGCACATATTTTCGGGAGGCTACGCGGCAGGGTACTACAGCTACAAATGGGCCGAAGTCATGAGTGCCGACGCGTTTTTCGAGTGCGTCGACGAAGACGGCAGTTTCAGAAAAGACAAAGCGCTCGGCTATCTGAAATGGATACTCCAAAGAGGCGGAGAGGAAGATATGAGTAGTCTATATCGTAGATGGCTCGGCAGAGAGGCCGACACCGGCGCGCTGCTGAAGCTGTACGATATAGCTGCGGATGCGGGTTAGGATATAATAGGCAGGATGAAAAGAGACTATCTGATATTTGCAGGCAGTGTTGCCGCCGCCTTTTTGTTTCTGCTGGCGGGGGCGTGGAGCAGCCCCAGCTTCGAAGAGCAGCAGAGTTATCAGCAGGCTATAGAGATGTTCGGAGCTCTGCTCCTGGCTTTTTCCATCGTGGTGGTTATCGCGTCTTTGGGTTTCTACTCGTTCGCTCTGTATCTGGCGCTGTTTTTCGCGATGGGGGTATCTCTGTACGGGCCACGGGCCGGAGTCGTCATATTGGGTATGACCTATGCCGTATGGGGACTGGTGTTCGCCATGCAGCTGCTGCTGGTGCATGCGGGTAGTTCGAGTGCCCTGAAGTGGTTCAGGGAGCACTACACCACGAGATCTTTCAAGACGGAGTACAAAGCATTCTATCCGATGCTCTGGATTGTATATTTTTTGCTGGAGTATCTACCCCACCGTATCACAGGGAAAGACTCTTTCGCTTTCAGGCCAGTTCAGCTCTATGAGTTCATGATGCAGAAGCTGCGGCACTGAGACCGACGCTCCTCTTTGTCGGCTTCAAAGATTCTACTTTTTGCCAAATCCAAAAAAGTTTTTGATCTTTTCGCAAATGGTACTCGAACCGGTTTCGATCCTGCATATCTCGTCACCTTCGTCTTCTTTGGCGGTATGACGACCGGGCTGTTTTTGGCCTTCTATCGTGAAGCGCAGAGCGTTGAGCCTGATGAAGCCCTCCGCGTCTTTCTGGTTGTACACTTCGTCCTCTTCGAATGTAGAGTGCTCCGGAGAGTAGAGCGAGACCGGCGAGTTTCTGCCAACCACCATTACATTGCCCTTGTAGAGCTTGAGCCTCACTTCGCCTTCGACATATCTCTGCGTACGATCTATGGCCGCCTGCAGCATCTCCCTCTCGGGTGACCACCAATATCCGTTGTATATCAAAGAGGCGTAACGCGGCATCATCTCGTCTTTCATATGAGCCTCTTCTCTGTCCAAACATATGGATTCGATAGCTCTGTGCGCCTTGAGCATTATGGTTCCGCCCGGGGTTTCGTAGCACCCTCTGGCTTTCATGCCTACATATCTGTTTTCCACTATGTCGATACGCCCTATTCCATGTTTGTTGCCATACTCGTTGAGCGTACGCAGTATCGTGGCAGGGCTCATAGGCTCACCGTTTATGGCTATGGGATCACCATTTTTGTACTCTATGCTTATGTATTCCGCCTTGTCCGGAGCCTGCTCCGGCGAGTTCGTCCACAGCCACATGTCCTCTTCTGGCTCTTCGGCGGGATCCTCCAGTATCTGCCCCTCGTACGAGATATGCAGTAGATTCGCATCCATGCTGTATGGAGACTTTTTGCCTTTTTTGTCTATCTCGATACCATGCTCCTCGGCGTACTTGAGCAGTTTCTCTCTACTGTTGAGATCCCACTCACGCCACGGCGCTATGACGGCTATGGACGGATCGAGGCTCAAGTAGCCCAACTCGAAACGAACCTGATCGTTGCCTTTGCCGGTAGCACCATGGGCTACGGCATCCGCTCCCGTCTGGCGAGCTATCTCTATCTGTTTTTTGGCTATGAGAGGTCTTGCGATGGAAGTACCCAGCAGATACTCCCCTTCGTATATCGCATTGGCCCTGAACATGGGGAATACAAAATCTCCCACGAACTCCTCCTGAAGATCGAGGATAAAGATATTCTCCTCCTTGATACCGAGCTTGAGAGCCTTTTCCCTGGCCGGCTCCACCTCTTCGCCCTGCCCGAGATCGGCCGTGAATGTAACCACTTCACACCCGTACTCATCCTGCAGCCACTTCAGAATGATACTGGTATCCAGACCACCTGAGTACGCCAGAACAGCTTTTTTGATCTCTCTTTTAGACATCGGGGTACCTTTTGATTTTTCGGGAGATTTTAGCACAAATGTCATTGTTTGTTTCTTACTCGATAGTATAAAGGTGCCGCCTCGCCTAGGAAGGATGGAAGCGCGCCGCTGCCGCGAAAAGGACCGATGAAAGTCTGTATCAAAAAAGCGGATAATCGGTCAAGCTCTCAAAACGCCAGAGAAAACAAAACCCGATATGCGGACGATAGTGAATTCACACAGAACCAACAAGACCGAGTAGTGGCCTGTCGGGCTATCGAAGCCAAAAGAGAGTAAAATGCAGACTTCTGCTGGTACTGAAATGACTTGCTGTGCTATAATCATACCAATGATTACTACAGGAGCGATTTATGAAACTCGGTATCAACATAGACCATATAGCCGTATTGAGAGAAGCTCGAAGAATAAACGATCCGGACCCTTTGCACGCCTTGAGTATATGTTCTCATGCCGGAGCGGACCATATCACGATACATTTGAGAGAAGATCGCAGACACATAAATGATATTGATGCAGCCAAAATCATAAAACTATCACCACTGCCTGTAAATATGGAGTGCGCCAACAACGAAGAGATAATAGATTTCGCGTGCGAACATAAGCCTCTACGAGCGACACTGGTTCCGGAAAGGAGAGAAGAGATCACTACCGAAGGGGGACTGGATATCATATCGTCACGAAATTCCCTCAAAAATACCATCAAAAGATTACATGACGCAGAAATCGAGGTCTCGTTGTTTATAGATCCCAATAGAAAAATGGTAGAGGCGGCAAAAGAGTTGGGAGTCGACTGGATAGAGTTCCATACCGGTAGATACGCCAATATCTTTGCTATGCTTTACGGAGGCCTCAGAGGTACCCCCTACGCGATCGAGGAGCTTAAATTGCCCAGAGAAAAATTGAAAAATATGCTTGCGAATGAATTGAAAAAACTCAGAAGACTCAGTTATGATTCAGCCGAACTCGGGCTTATGGTCGCAGCTGGACATGGATTGAACTACCACAATATAAAACCAGTTTGCGAAATAGAAACCATCGAAGAACTCAATATAGGTCAGAGCATCATTGCCAGATCTGTCTTTTGCGGGCTGGAGAAAGCTATCAGAGATATGAAAGATCTGATTTCGGGATAGAACGAAACCGGATACGATACCAAGGAGATCACGATAAAAAAGGTAGTCATAAGCTCGGGAGACCTCAATGGTATCGGAGCCGAGCTTATCCTCGCAAACCACGATAAAGTCAAATGTATCATAGAACCGGTATATGCGATAGATCCTATCATGCTGGAGAGGGCGGCGAAGCTGCTGGGGATAGAGGTATCACACGATATAGATACAGTCTCGCCAGACTCAGAACCATTCGAGATAGAACCCGGGGTCGTCAGTGCCGCTTCCGGTGCTTACTCGTTCGCTTCGTTCGAGCTTGCCGTCTCGATGGCGATCGAAAAGAGCGCAGATGCCATCTGTACCATGCCGATACACAAAACGGCCTGGAGTCTGGCCGGAATAAAATACAAAGGTCATACCGATGCCCTGAGGGATATCCTCAAAAAAGAGGCCATCATGATGCTGGGGTGCCCGGAAATGTATGTCGGGCTCTACACCGAACACATTCCTCTGAAAGATGTTCCGGGATGCATGAACAGAAAAAGACTCGCGCGATTTTTATGCGATTTTCAGAGAGAAACCGGCGCGAGAGAGATAGCGGTACTGGGGCTGAACCCACACGCTGGCGACAACGGAGTGCTCGGCGACGAAGAGGAGATCATAAAAGGAGCTATCGAGGATGCCGACAGAGAGCTCGCGGATCTCAAAGCGGACAATGAAAAAATCTTTTTCGGACCTCTCGTGCCGGATACCGCTTTTACTCCGGCAGCGAGAAAAAAATACAGATACTATGTCGCCATGTACCACGACCAGGGTCTCATACCACTCAAGGCACTATATTTCAAAGAGAGTATAAATGTATCGCTCAATCTGCCTGTACTCAGAACTTCGGTCGATCACGGCACAGCTTTCGATATCGCCTACGGACATGGAAGAGTCACGCCCGATCCGCAAAGCTATCTGAACGCCCTGAGATATATAGCCGATCACGACAAACCGTAAAAGCGAATAATGCAACACTAAATTGAAAAAAGGCAGGGGTCAAAAAAGCGTATCTCGCCTCTCTTCGACGATCTCTATGGAGTCCGC
>CAZYUW010000174.1:0-13563 GCA_964650685.1 uncultured Nitratifractor sp. | reverse complement strand
ATAAGCTCATATGTGGATTTTATTCGATCGAAACATCGAGCGACCATCGATCAAAGATTGAAAGGAATTATATCCAAATTAATATCAATCAAAATCGAAAAGTTGTGACAGTGTTATGGTATAGTCTCACTATGAGTATTGATAAGAAAAGTATTTTCAGAAAGCATGCATTGACCGTACTGAGAGAGACCGAAAAACGCGGAGCGTATATATATGACAAAAAGATCAACGATATATTGAATAGGATTTTGGTATCCGCTAATCCCTCCAGTGTAATGGTATATGTTCCTATGTCCATTGAGGTGGATATCGGGCCTTTGATATCCCGCCTCAGAAAGAAGGGGGTCGATGTTTATGTGCCATTTATGGTAGGTGAAAGTTTCGTACTGGTAAAATATAGGTTGCCGTTGCGTAGAAAACAGTACGGCGTTTATGAACCAAAGTTTTCAAAACAGTATCGCAGAAGAAGAATAGATATAGCAATCGTACCGATAGTGGGTACGGATATAACCTTTCGACGGATTGGATTCGGAAGGGGTATGTATGACAGATTTTTCGAAAAAGAGAAAAAATATATTGAATGGACTATTTTCATACAGAGAGTCTTGTGTTGCAGTCCAGAACAAATTACCGACGATCACGATGTGGAAGCTGCCTGTATCGTCTCCAAAGAGGGCTGTCTCATTAAAAGATAATCCTAACTATCGATGATTTTCAGGATAGTCTCTTCGTATTTTATGGATACATTCTATATTCTTCTTTGAAATAGATCGTGCGATATCGGGTTTGTTGTCAAATATATAAACAGTTATCAAGGGACCGATAATGCAGATATTTATATGGATCTCGCTCTTTGCGGGCGGCTTATTGGCAGGTTATATAGTTTCGAGAGTGACAAGCGGTAAAAGATACGAATATCTGGAGCTGGAAGCCAGATCCAGGGCGAAGGCTATAGAGCAGGAAGCTCAAAACAGACTCCATGCCGCCAAAGTCGAGCTAAAATCCAGGGAGCTTGAGCAGGAGAAGCGTTTTAACGAGCGCCTTAGTGAAGTCGAAAAGAGAAACAGAAATCTGATACTGAAAGAGAGAGAGCTTGAACACGAACGAAAGAGGCTGTCTGAACAAAAAAACAAAATAGAAAAAAGACTTCACAATCTCAAAAGACTCGAAGAGTCCAAACAGAGGCAGATAGAAGAGAATATACGCAAAATAGAGAAACTGGCGTCAATGACCGCGGATGAGGCCAGAGATTTTTTACTTAAAAAGGTAGCCGAAAAAAGCAAATCGGAGATATCGGCTGTCGTTAGAAAAGAACTCAAAATCGTACAGGACGACGCCAGACGCAGAGCCAACTATATATTGGCCCAGGCTGCTACGAGGTATGCCGGAGAGTTTGCCGGTGAAAGACTTATCAATACGATATCCCTCCCGACAGATGAACATAAAGGTCGTATAATAGGTAAAGAGGGCAGAAACATAAAAGCTCTCGAGCAGCTGCTTGGTGTAGATATCATCATAGACGAGACTCCAGGTATCATTGTCGTAAGCAGTTTCAATCTATATCGCAGAGCGATAGCCACGAGAGTGATAGAGCTTCTGGTCGAAGATGGCAGGATACATCCAGGGAGAATTGAAGAGGTTCATGAAAAAGTACAGGAGGAGTTCGAGAGTAAGATATTCGAAGAGGGAGAAAATATTGTAATAGATCTTGGCCTCTTTCCCATGCATGAAGAGATGATAAAGCTGCTGGGTCGTCTCAAATACAGGGCGAGTTACGGTCAGAACGCACTTGCCCACTCTCTGGAAGTGGCACGACTGGCGAGGGTGATGGCCGCCGAGATGGACGGTGACGAAAAGCTGGCACTCAGAGCGGGCCTTTTACATGACATAGGCAAGGCTCTTACTCAGGATTTCGGAGGTTCGCATGTGGAGCTGGGAGCGGAGTTGTGCCGTAAATACAATGAGCATCCCATAATCATCAACGCCATATATGCCCATCATGGACACGAAGAGCCCGCCAGTGTGGAGAGCGCGGCAGTCTGTGCTGCTGATGCCCTCAGCGCGGCAAGACCAGGCGCAAGGCGTGAAGTTTTGGAGAGCTTTACCCAGAGAGTGAAAGACATAGAGTCCATCGCTCTCGGACACGAAGAGGTCGAGCAGGCCTATGCCATAAATGCCGGCCGGGAGTTGAGGGTTTTTGTGGATGCCGGTAGCACGGATGACAATATGGCCGTGATGCTGGGCCACACTATTGCCAAAGAGATCGAAGATAAGGTACAATATCCGGGAGAGATCAAAGTGACCGTTATTCGGGAGATGAGATCGATAGATTATGCAAGGTGAGACAGATGACCGAAAAGATCAAAGCGCATGTGAGAATGGAAGAGAGATACGAGGGGCTCAGTCTGGTATTTGGAGACAATAGAGAACTGAAAGAGAAAATACTTGACATTATCGACGAGATCAAAAAAGAGACAGGCAGAAAACCCATGGTTTTCGAGAGCGTATCCAGGGACCATCCGGAGACCCAGTCGATATATATTGAGTTCAACGAGGATGTTCAGAGGGAAGCGGGGGATTTTTTCGAAAAGATTCTGCATAGACTGGATATAGAGTGTGAGGAGGATGTATTGTGAGCGCGGTTATAAGGGTTTTGACATTAGGCGCTGTTTTGGCATCTTTAGTTTTCGCCAAAAATCCCGTTGTCGTTCTTGAGACAAACAGGGGAAACATAGAGCTGAAGCTGTATCCGAAAGTCGCTCCAAAAGCTGTAGAGAACTTCACTACTCTGGTAAAAAAAGGCTACTACAACGGTATCATATTTCATAGAGTGATCAAGGGCTTCATGATTCAGGGAGGAGATCCTACCGGTACCGGAATGGGAGGAGAATCGATATGGGGTAGAGGATTCGAAAACGAATTCGCCCCCAATCTCGTCTTCGATCGCCCATATCTTCTCGCTATGGCTAACAAAGGTATACCCAACACCAATGGGAGTCAGTTTTTCATAACTGTCGCTCCCGTTTCATATTTGAATGGCGGATATACGATTTTTGGAGAGGTGATCAAAGGTAAGGATGTGGTCAAAAAGATCGAAAATGCAAAAACGGATGCCGGGGATAGACCCCTGCAAGAGCAAAAGATACTGAAAGCCTATATCAAATAGTCGTCCATGGATCTGGATCTCCTTCGAAGTGAGCGGAGAAGATGGCTGAAGTGGAAAAATATCGCTCCCCTCATCGAGGCTATAGATATGATTCCGGATCCCATGGTCGATTCTGTCGAAACGGGGGATACGGTTTCGATAGATCTCGACTCCGATTACGAGAGGGAAAACGGCGATACGATCGTTCAGGCTGCAAAAATGATGAAGCCCTGGCGCAAAGGCCCTTTCCGTATAGGTTCGCTGCATATCGACAGTGAATGGCGCAGCGACATCAAATACAATCTACTCGAGCCCCATTTCGATCTGACAGGTAAAATTGTAGGGGATATTGGCTGCAACAACGGCTATTACCTGTTTCGGATGCTGGGACAAAAGCCTGAAAAGCTGGTGGGGTTCGATCCGTCTCCTCTTTACTATTCGCAGTTTTCGTTCATCGATCGTTTTGTCAAAAGCGGGATCGTTTATGAGTTGCTCGGAGTCGAGCATGTGGAGTACTACGAGCACGATTTCGACACCCTTTTCTGTCTTGGGGTACTGTATCATCGAAGTGATCCTATAGGTACGCTCAAATCTCTCAGAAAGGCTCTAAAAAAAGATGGAGAGCTTTTTTTGGATACATTCATGATTGAAGGTGAGGATGAGATATGTCTTTTTCCTGCCGGCAGATACTCCATGATACCCAATGTCTACTTCATACCTACGACTGCGGCCTTGAAAAACTGGTGCATGAGAGTCGGTTTTTCAGATTTCGAAGTGCTCCATATCAAAAAAACCGATTCACATGAACAGAGAAAAAGCGACTGGATAGATACTCACAGTCTGGAAGATTTTCTGGATCCACGCGATCAATCGAAAACCTTAGAGGGCTATCCGGCGCCTCGGCGAATTTACATAAAAGTGATCAGATGATCCACCAAGCAATAAAATATCCAAAGATTGCTGAAAAAACTTTTATTTTTAAATAAGCAAGTTTTCGATATAAATGCGCTAAGAGATAAGAACGCCCATTAGTAAGAGCTTCTTATTTATAATTTTTCTTTGAATGTGGAACGGTATGAGGATATTGACAGTAGGTTTTGACGATGAGTTTTCCAAGGAAGTGGAAAAAGAGATCGGCAAATACTTCATTTGTATAGTTGACAGTGCCAGAGATCTTTATGATGCGAGCAATTTTACCTGCTTCAGGCACTATGAATTGATCATAATAGTTGACGAAGGTGTAGAGTTTTCTCTTGAGCGCTATGTTAACGATATCAAAAAGAAGAAAAAAGAGACGAAGATCATTCTCATTTCTCAGAATATAAGAAATCAACAGGCGTTCTTCGCTCTCGGAGTGGACGATGTCATATACAATCACATAAATGAGCCCGATCTTATTGCCGCCAGGGTGTTGGCAAACATGAGGAATCTATACGGTACCAAAGTGGATATCGGTAAACTCTGTATCGACATAGCCAACAAAAAAATAGAGTATGACGATAAAATAGTTTCGCTCAACGGTAAGACATTCGACATTTTGGCATATCTGGCACTTAGAAAGCAGCGTGTCTTCAGCAAAGACGAAATAATAAACGCTCTCTGGGAAGAGCCTGAGTATGTCAGCGATAACACGGTAGAGGTGGCTATCAACCAGATCAGAAAACGCTTGAGAAACATTCTGGGATTTCAGGTTATACACACCGTAAGGCGCAGGGGCTACAAGTTTTCATATTGATATAGGCGAAGATTTGTCAGAAGAGTAAAAGGGTAGATTTATATCCCTCTATTCAACTCCGTTATCCAGAATGGCAGATATCTACGCTCCTCTTTCAGGGTAGTAGAAGGCCCGTGTCCGGGATGAAGGATATACTCGTCGTCGATTTCGATAACCCTCTCCAGGCTCCTTATCATCTCTTTCGTGTCGGAATGAGGAAAATCACACCTCCCGATAGAGTGTCTGAAAATAAAATCACCACTGAACCAATGCTGTTCGATCTCTATCACCGAGTTTCCCGGAGTGTGCCCTGGAAAATGTCGAAATCTGATATCGACTCCTCCCAGCTCGATAACCTCATCTTCTTTTACCTTATAGTCAGGAGTGCTGGATGGGGTGCCTTGTCCGAAAGGATCGTTTCTGAGCATGAATGCGTCTTTTCGCGGGCAGTAGATGGGTATACCGAGCTCTTTTTTTACTTTTGCGTTATCCCAGACATGATCGAAATGTCCGTGTGTATTCAGTATGGCTACAGGGTTGGAAACATTGTCGATGATCCATTCTGCCGCGCCGACTCCGGGATCTATTATGATCTCTCCTTTTTCGACTTTTACCAAATAGCAGTTGTTCTGATATATGCCCATCGCTCTGCTTTTTATATCTATCATTCTTCACCCCTTTCGTGAAAAGTGATTATACTACACTATTTCGAAACATATAAAATATAAATACAATTGAATATAACGAGACTGATCATAGTGGAACTTAGCGCGATCCAGTCCATAAACTGCTGGATACATCTTTTGTATTACGGAGGAGACATTTATAAAATAATAATTTTTTTCGTTAAAATATCATATCGGTTCTCCTTTGAATTAGAGAAAAGGCGCCAGTCATACAGGTATATCAGCAAAAGCAGTGGAGCTGATATATCAACTATCTTTCAAGAAAGAAGTTGCAAATGCATAGAGATATACCGTTTTCTCAGTTCTTTTTTCCAAAAAGCTTCAAAAAGCGATTGGAAGAGGCTCAGCGTGATAGATTCGAGGGTATTGTCGAAAAACTTGAAAAAAAATTTTGCGAAAAATTCTCACATGAATACGCGTTGAGCACTTGCAGCTCGACAGCCGCCCTCCATCTATCAATGTGCGCTCTGGATCTCAAGAGGGGAGACAAAGTGATCTGCTCCGTCAACGCTTTTGTCGACATACCTGAAGTTGTCAGGCATTTCGACGCAGAGCCGATCTTCGTCGACTGTGACAGACGCAGTTACAACATTGATCCAGACATGCTTGAAGCAGCGCTCGCGAAACACAAGGCCAAAAAACTCAGAGCAGTCATAGTGAACCATATGGCCGGTTTGCCCGTGGATATGGAGAGAGTGGTCGAGTTGGCCAAAAAGTATAACATCGCAGTGATAGAGGATTGTACGGATTCTCCATATCGTGAAATGACCACAAAAGCAGATAAGAGTGAGATGAAAATATACTCTTTCGGATCCAAGACGGATAATCGTTACGATGGAGGCATGTTGGTATCTTCACGAAAAGAGCTGCATGAGAGAGCGGCACTTCTCAGGAATCACGCCAAATTCGATATCGCTGGAGAATTGAACTATCTTTATGATGTGGTCGATATCGGCTGTCAGTATAGAATGAGTGAGTATGGGGCCGTTTACGCTTTAGCCGAACTGGATGGAGAGAGCGAGGATATCAGGAGACGCAAAGAGATAGCCGATATATATTTCGATGAATTGAGAGGATTGAAGCATATATCACTGCCAATAGAGTCCAAGAGCCATTCGTACAAATTTTTTATCGTCGAAGTGGACAAAAACAGAGACGCTTTTTCCAGAGCTCTGAAAAAGCAGGGTATAGAGACATCTTTGCACTATATCCCCATTCACTCTCTCAAGTATTACAAGGAGAAATACTCTTTGAAAATATTCGACTATCCAAACGCGATGAGTGCTTATCAGAGTGTGATGACTCTGCCAAATACCCCTAATTTGAGTGATGAGGATGTCGTGCGTATATGTAGATCGATACGCCAAATAGACAAAACACATATATAGGTTACAGGCGTGATCTTCGTGCTGTTTCGCACCTGCGTCATTTATAGGATACAAAGGCTGAAATGTGGGCTTTAGAGCTTTTTTCGAAAATATGTTCTACTCTCCGGGTATCACACACAAAGTGATATCCATTTTGCTGAGCCCCATATCTGTCCTATACGGAAGTTTAATGATGTTTCGTAGATTTGCTGCCAAACCCCACCTGTATGATGTGCCCATAATAAGCGTCGGAAATATCGTTATGGGAGGATCGGGGAAAACTCCGTTCGTGATAGAGATAGCCTCCAGATACAAGGATGTGACGATCGTTTCCAGAGGATATGGCCGAAAAAGCGAAGGTTTGATTGAAGTCAGCAGAAGAGGCAGAGTATTGTGCGATGTGCGTCAGAGTGGTGACGAGGCGATGTTGATGGCCAAAAATCTGCCTGATGCAAGCGTCATAGTCTCGGAGAACCGCCCAAAAGCTATAGAGAGAGCCATAGAGCTCAGCGCGAAACTGATCATCCTCGACGATGGCTTCAGCAGAGTCGAGATAGAGAAATTCGATATAGTGCTCGAACCGGCATTCGTCCCCAATCGTATGCCAATACCGGCGGGCCCCTACAGGGAGTTTCCGTTTGCTGCCCGCTATTGCGATCTCCTGCTCAAAGAAGGCGTCGATTACAGGCGTGTGGTTGATATAGTCGAACCCGAAGATAAGATGGTGCTTGTTACGGCGATAGCCAATCCTGACAGGCTGGAGCCGTATCTGCCCGATTCTGTCGTGGCCAGATATCATCTGCCGGATCATTCGTGGTTCGATAAAAGCGAAATGGAGAGCATCATGCGCAAACATGGCGCGCAATCCATACTGGTTACCGAGAAAGATCTCGTAAAGCTGGAAGGGTTTAAGTTGCCGCTCTCTGTTATGCGGTTACAATTGCAGATCGACAACTCCGTAATGGATACCATAGACAAATATATAAAGGAGCGATATGCGTCGTAAGATGGAAATAGTTCAGACACTGCTCGAAGCGCTTCCGTACATCAAGAGGTTTACCGGGGAAACGATCGTGATAAAGTATGGCGGCTCGGCGCAGGAGAGCGATGAGCTCAAAGCCAGTTTCGCGCAGGATATCGTGATGCTGCATACTGTCGGTATGAAGCCTGTGGTGGTTCATGGCGGCGGGAAAAGCATAACCAGGATGCTGCAGGATCTCGGTATCGAAACCAGTTTCATAGACGGACAACGAGTAACCACGAGAGAAGTGATGCGTATAGCCGAGATGGTACTCAGTGGCGAGATAAACAAAGAGATAGTCGCGCTGCTCAATTCTCAGGGCGCGAAGGCGATTGGCATATCAGGCAAAGATGCCAATTTCATGGAGGCGGTCGCCAAAGATGTCGATAATTTTGGTTATACAGGCAGTATTAAGCATATAGATGCCGATGTGCTGAAAAATATCATAGATGACGGATTTGTTCCTGTCATAGCTCCCGTCGCGAGCGGAGGCACGACAGGACATCCTGGCTTCAACATCAACGCCGATCTCGCGGCGAGCAGAATAGCCGTCGCATTGAACGCGAGAAAGGTGCTTTTTTTGACCGATACGCCGGGCGTGCTCGACAAGGACGGAAGGTTGATATCCGCTATGGGTCTGGACGCGGTAGAGAAGCGTAAAGGCGATGGCACTATACACGGTGGCATGGTTCCCAAGGTAGATGCCTGTGTGGAAGCGCTAAGAGGAGGTGTAAAAAAAGCTCATATTATCGATGGCAGGGTAGAGCACTCTCTGTTGCTGGAGATTTTGACGGATAGCGGAATCGGCAGCTGTATAGAGCTGTAATCGCGCGATTTTTTCGAGAGGTTGATGAGCCGTTATCGGTTTCATTTTGATATAATTCAACAAAAAACGGATAACTATATGTATTATATTGAGACGAGAGGGAACGACGCCAAACAGAAAGAGCGCGTACTGTTTTCGGATGCGATACTGAATCCGAGAGCGAGTTACGGTGGATTGTACGCTCCAGAACATCTTCCGGTATTAGATAGCGATTTTGTAAAGAAACATATAAATGACGACTACAAGGAACTCTCTAAGGTAATTTTGAAAAAATTCGAGATAGATATTTCAGACGATCTTCTCGATAGCGCCCTTTCGAGATATGAAAGATTTGACGATCCTGATCTGCCTGTTCCCGTCGTGGAGCTTGAGAAGGGCAGGCTGTTCGTGAGCGAACTCTATCATGGCCCCACCCGGGCGTTCAAAGATATGGCTTTGCAGCCTTTTGGCAGGATATTGAGTTCACTGGCTGCCGAGAGAGACAAAAACTATCTCATAATGGCGGCGACGAGTGGCGATACAGGTCCGGCTACACTGGAGACATTCAAAAATCAGAAAAATATAAAAGTGGTCTGCCTCTATCCAAGTGGCGGTACCAGTGATGTGCAGCGGTTGCAGATGGTTACCGAAGAGGCATCCAATCTCAAGGTTCTCGGAGTCAAAGGCAATTTCGACGATACCCAGAAAGCGTTGAAGGATCTGCTCTCTTCTGATGATTTCCTTGCGAAACTTTCCGAAAGAGAGATAAGTCTTTCGGCTGCGAACTCTGTCAACTTTGGCAGGATCATTTTTCAGATCGTTTATCATGTCTATAGTTATATCGAGCTTGTCAGGAGATCCGTAATAAGCACTGGAGACGAAGTGGATATGATAGTTCCCAGCGGTAATTTTGGCAACGCTCTCGGGGCATACTATGCCAAAAAAGCGGGTATTCCCATAGGGAAGATAGTCATAGCCTCCAATATCAACAATATCCTTAGTGAGTGGATCAATGAAGGCAGATACGATCTGAGAGAACGCTCACTTATCAAGACAGACTCTCCCGCAATGGATATACTCGTAAGCTCGAATGTAGAGCGCGTACTATTCGACAAGTTCGGTGCCGAACGAACCAGAGAGTTGATGGAGCGACTCAAAAACGACGGCTTCTATACACTCGAAGCAGATGAAATCGCAAGCATCAAAGATGATTTCATGGCTGTCTATAGCACAGATAAGGAGGGCAGGGAGGCGATCCGTGCTTATGCGGACAAGGGATATCTGATGGATCCACATACCGCTATGTGCATCAAGGCGTATAACGAACTCCTGCGCGGCAGGAGCAATCCAGTCGTAATGTACTCTACGGCAGAGTGGACAAAGTTCAGCACCACCGTAGCCAGGGCATTGAATATATATGTCGATACAGATATCGGAGCGCTCGAAGCTGTCAGTGAAAAAACCGGCCGTGCGATACCTGAATCGATCGGAAAACTTTTCGAAAAACCTGTAATCCATTCTACCGTTGTCGAGGAGGAAGAGATCCGAAGGGAGATACTCTCCTTTATATGAAGAACGGTAAAACTCCATTCAAAATAGAGTCGATTGCGCTGATGGCGATGTCCTCTTCTCTGTTTCTATTTTCAATGGATCTATTGCCATCCAGTACATGCCAGAATCTTGAGAATATCACTCTACTTCATAGATGTGATCCTTATATTCCGCATCTAAATATTGTCAAAGAGTATATGTTGCGCCCGGTATCTCCTCGGCACGAGCCAGTAGTGTGGAGGTCGGCGAGCGAAAAAGTTGAGCGCAGAGTCGCTGAGCCAAAAAAATCTTCAGTTGAGTCGACCGCTGTTAAAAAGCGGATCGAAAAGAACAGCAAAAAACAGAAGAATGTATCGACCTCAAAATCCAGAGAGAAGATATCTGCGCCGGAGGTGATAGAAGATAATTTCGATCAGGAGGTGGAGGGGGTAACTTTTGTCACAGTCGAATCCCGGAGACGGAAAAACAGCCGCCCAAAAAGACAGACACAATATGAAAAGAAAAAAGAGGTGGTGCATATAGTGCAAAGAGGGGAGTCGCTTTTCATGCTTGCGAAGAGATATGAAACTACGGTTTATGATATCTTGAAACTAAACGGTCTGGGTTACGACGATGTTTTGAGGTATGGACAGAAGTTGAAGATAATCGTTGGACTTAGAACTCCTCTGAAAGAGATCAGAAAAACAAAAATGCTGAAAAAGGTTGGTAGATACAGGATCAAGAAAGGGGATTCTCTGCTCAAAATAGCAAGAAGATTCGGTGTCGACAAAAAGGCTATTCTCGATATCAATGGTTTGAAAAAGGCCGATTTTTTGATAATCGGTCAGGTACTTTATCTACCTCTAAGCAAAGAGAAAATGAGCAGGATACTCGACAGAGAGAGAAGGAAACGGCTTGCCGAAGCGGAGAAAAAAAGAAAGAAACAGATAGAGGAGAAACTCAAAAGAGAGAAGAAGATCGCTCTGAAATATGTTGACAGCAAAAGGTTCAAGCACAAGATCAGAGTTCAGGCTACAGCCTATACTTCGCATTCAAATCAGACCGACTCCACTCCTTTCATAGCGGCCTGGAACAATCGTATCCGTCCAGGCATGAAGATCATAGCGGTATCTCCGGATCTGATACGCAGATACGGCATCACCAACGGAACGAGAGTCAAGATATCTGGATTGCCCGGTATCTATGTGGTCAGAGACAAGATGAACAACAGGCTGCGAAACCACATAGACATATATATGGGCACCAATAGAAGAAGAGCACTGAGATGGGGGCGTCGCAGCGTCATACTTTCATGGTAACTCCAAATATGCATATACTTCTCCTCAGGAGGCGTGCTTATCCTCCAAGGCTCTCCTCTTTTTCGAGCAGTTCGAGATATCTTTCGCTGATCTCTTCGTACTCCGCTTCGGCGGCGGCGAGCTCATCCGAGATCGCCGAGAGCCCTTTTTCGTTGTAGCACTCAGGATCGGCGAGACATTCGTTTAGCCGCTCTATCGTACTCTCCAGCTCCTCTATCTTTGGCGGCAGCAGTTCCAGATCACGCTGCTCTTTGTAGCTCAGTTTTTTTGCTTTTCGGCTCTTTTTTTCGTTATCTTTTTCATGCTCCGAAGCTGCTTCTGAAACGCTCTTTTCGATCTTTTGCAGAGCTTTTATCTCCTTTTCTATATCGAGATATTCGCTGTATGCCTGATGGGACTCCTCCACACTTCCGTCTCCGCGCAGTATGAGAAGCTTTTGCGCCAGCTTGTCGACGAAGTATCTGTCGTGGCTGACGAAGATCACCGATCCCTGATAGCTGATCAGTTTCTCTTCGAGTATATTGATGGTCTGTATATCGAGATCGTTGGTGGGCTCGTCGAGTATCAGGCAGTCGTAATGTTTCGTAAATAGCAGAGCGAGCGCGACTCTGTTCTTCTCGCCGCCGCTGAGCTGACCGATCCGCTTGTCCAGATACTCTCTCGGAAAGAGAAAGCTCTTGAGGTATCCGTAGACATGATAGTTTTTCCCGTCTACCAGCACTCTGTCCCCTCCGTCCGGACAGAAGGTCCCTATCAGTGTCTCTTCGTCGTTGAGCATCTCCCTGTGCTGGTCGAAATATCCTGTGCTCACATCTCCTCTCTTTATGAGGCCGCCATCTGGTTCGAGTCTGCCCAGCAGCAGTTTGAGCAGCGTGGATTTGCCACTGCCGTTGGGCCCGACGATCGCTATCTTGTCACGCTGGAGTATGCGGGTGCTGAAATCCCGTATGAGCGTCTTGCCGCCGATGGAGTAATCGAGATGCTCTATTTCGAAGAGCATCTTCTTTTTGCTCATCGTCTTTTCACCCTTCCAGCTTCTCTTTTCACGCTCCAGTTCAACTTTCATTTTGCGGATCAGGGCCGGATTGTGTCTGGCCTGTTCGCGCAGTTCAAAGACTCTCTTTTTGCGCCCCTGATTTCGTGTCTGACGCGCCTGCACACCTCTGGAGAGCCACTCCTCCTCTTTTTTGAGTAGTCGCAGAAGGTTCTCGTGCTCCTTCTGCATGGCGGCAAGACGCTGCTCTTTTTGCTTCAGAAAGCTCTCGTACCCGCCTTTGTAACTTACCAGTCTGTGCTCTTCGACCTCCACTATGCGGGTGGCGAGTTTGTCTATGAAGTATCTGTCGTGGGATATGAAAAGCAGGGTGAAGTGCTCTTTGAGCAGTATATCCTCCAAAAACTCCACCATATACACATCCAGATGGTTTGTCGGCTCATCCAGCATCAGTATGTCGGGTTTTTTCAGTATCAGCGATGCCAGTGCCACTCTGCGCTGCTCTCCTCCGGAGAGTGTGCTGATTAGACGCTCTTCATACTCTTTGAGTCTGAACTCCTGCAATACCCGCTCTATCTTGGAGCTCAGATCCCAGGCGTTGTGATGATCGAGATAGGCGCCGACCTCCTCATGCTCTTTGAGCAGGGTTTTGTTGTCGGGGTCGGCGGCTATGGCTTCGCTGAGCTTTCTGTAGCGCTCCTGCGCGCTTTTGAGTTCACTGAGTTCCGCCTCGATAGCGTCTCTGGTGCTCAGTCCGGCCTCAAATTCGGGCTTTTGCGAAAGCATCCCGATCTCCACGGAGCGGTCTATCGTCCTTTTGCCGCTGTCAGGCTCCTCTATGCCGGCGGCTATCTTCATGAGAGTGGATTTGCCGCAGCCGTTCTGGCCTACTATGCTACACGCTCATCCGCTTCGAGGTGAAATCCCATCCCCTTGAATATCTGTTCGACATCGTAGTTTTTGTCTATCTCGTATAGATCTA
>CAZYUW010000173.1:0-11089 GCA_964650685.1 uncultured Nitratifractor sp. | reverse complement strand
CCATCTGCCTATGAGTTCAGTCAGGTTGTACAGCCTGAGTCTCTC
This sequence comes from uncultured Nitratifractor sp., assembly GCA_964650685.1. GTDB lineage: Bacteria > Campylobacterota > Campylobacteria > Campylobacterales > Sulfurovaceae > Nitratifractor. Next base: position 11,044 of record CAZYUW010000173.1, on the reverse strand, counting down.
CTCTCTTTTGAGTTTGCTTCTGTTCTGTACCGAGACAAGCAGGTAGATCAAAATAGCGAGTTTTGTTATCGGTACGATGACACTGGCTACAAATATTACGAAAGCGATCAGATACGATCCGCTTTTTAAAAAGTATATGATACCGCCGATAATCGTATCGGATTCCGTTCCCGCGAAAGTTACTACATGCATCATAGGCAGCAGATTAGCGGGTATATACATTATGATTCCCGCCACCACGAGTGCCCATACATGTTGTATACTGTCAGGTATCCGAAAATGCAGAGAGCTGTTGCACCTCGGGCATGCCATGACGCCGTCGCGGCCTTTTTCCACCGATACAAGTTGATTGCATACGCGACAACATACCATATTGTTTTCTGCCGCTCTCACGATTTCTCCCCTATGTCTGATTCTTTGTCGACGAGATCCCATATGATATGCGGTTCGAATACGATATGAGTGCGAGTCATCGTGATTATCAAAGCGGCAAAAGCCCACAGAGATACTCCGGGGATTATAGCGCCCATTTTTACAAGTTTCACTATCGATACAAGCACTCCGACCAAAAAGACATCCAGCATAACCCACGGTTTGATATAAATGAGTATTTTTAAAAGATCTATTGTGTATGACGGCAGTTTACCGTGATACAGGGGGACCACTATGGCCAGTGTGAACAAAATCAGCAAGAAGGGTATAACTATCGTCGTCGCGAATACGACTCCGGCCATTATAAAATCACCGTCAAGATACATATAGTGTATGCTGGTTATAAAAGTGGCGTGCGAAACATTGCCCATAATACTGAAGGACAAAAGAGGAAAATAGTTGCTCAGCAGAATCAGGAGAAGAGATGACAAGCTCAGCGCGTATATCTGCTCGATCATATTTTCCCGATATCTGAAAAGAGTGTGGCCGCAATTTGGGCACATGTAGTGTCCTGTTTCATGTGGAAACGGGATAGAGCACACCTCGTCGCACTCTTTGCAGCACATAAGTTTTGTCTCCAATTTCATAACCTCTTTCCCGCATTGTTCTGCATGGCTGTATCCTATATCCGTAGTATATTATATATAAAGATGCCTGAGAGCCTATCGCTGTTTCAGTCTTTGAGGATATCGTTCATTTTTTTGGTGTCGGGATCGTCGTTTGGGTCTCTTGGAGGTTTTTTGAGTTCGTATATGATGGTGGCTATCAATGAGACGGCGATAAAAAATATGGCCGCGAAAAACGGAGTGTATCTCGGATCAGAAAACATATTCTCCCTTTCTGTTTATTTTTCTATATTATCAACATTGCATCGCCATAGCTGTAGAATCTGTATCGTTTGTCGACAGCCTCTCTATAGAGTTCCAGCACCTTTTCCCTGCCCACGAAAGAGCTTACCAGCATGATCAGGGTACTTCTGGGCAGATGGAAGTTGGTCAACAGTATATCTACTTTTTTGGGTGTGTTGGCAGGGTGGAGGAAGATATCGCACTCCCCTTTGGTTTTTCCCGTTCTGTGAAAGTATTCGATCGTTCTGGTGACCGTAGTGCCCACAGCCATGACTCTGTGCGCCTTTTTGAGTGCCAGTGCCGATTTTTCAGGGATATCAAAATACTCCGAGTGCATGGAGTGTCGCAGTATGCTGGAACTCTCGACAGGCTTGAAGGTACCGGCTCCTACATGCAGCGTAAGGGTGTGTACGCGGAAGCGCTCTTTCATTCGTGCCAGCAGATTTTCCGTGAAATGCAAAGACGCGGTCGGTGCCGCTACTGCTCCGGCGCACCTGGAAAAGACTGTCTGATATTCATTCTCATCCTTTTCGGTGCTCTCTCTTCTCATATATGGAGGCAGGGGGATGTGGCCGATCTTTTCCAGTATCTCTATGAGGGAGTGAAAATCCAGTTCTCTTTCGTTTTGATAGAATCTAACCTTTCTGCTTCCGTCGCGTTCGAGAGAGAGTACTTCCGCTCGTAGATCTTCCGCGAAGACTATCACGCTTCCGACATGGACTTTTCCTTTGATCATAACCTGAAATATATCATCTTCTAACGCTTTGTTCAGAAGAAGTTCTATTTTTCCGCCGCTCTTTTTGTTTCCATATACTCTGGCTTTAATGACTCTGGTATCGTTCAGAAATATATCGCAGGAGTTCGGAATGAAGCTCAACAGATTGTCGAAAGTGCTGTGTGTTATTTGGTCTTTCAAGCGGTCGTATACCATCAGCCTGGCGCTGTCTCTCGGGGACGCGGGTTCTCTGGCGATATAGTCATCGGGAAGTTCAAAGTCGTACGAAGATGTCAAGAGATCCAGTTCGGATACGCTTCGTTCTCTATTGGGATTCATCTTCGTTTTCGACGCTTCCATCTTCCTCGCTGTTCTCTTCCTCCACAGTTTCGGGGTTGACCAGTCTGACTATCAGTATGGAGAGTCCATAGAGCAGTATCAGAGGTCCGGCCATCAGCAGCTGAGTCAATACATCAGGAGGGGTCAGGAAGGCAGCGACAAGGAAGATAATGACGATCGCGTATTTGAAAAAGTCTTTGAGGGTCCTATCGGTAATGAGTCCGAGTGCTCCCAGAAAATATGTGAATACGGGCAGTTCGAAAGCGAGTCCGAAACCGATCATGATTTTGGTAAAGAACCCCACATAGTCTTCGATGTTGATCAGGGGCGTATAGAGAAACGATCCGAAAGTGATCAGAAACTGAAATCCAAACGGAGTAACGATATAGTACGCGAAAAGTACACCCAGCGCGAACATCAACGATCCACCCACTACGAATGGCAAAACCATTCTTTTTTCGTTGTCGTAGAGTCCGGGCGCTATAAAAAGCCACAATTGCAACAATATCATCGGAATAGCCATCAGTATACCGGCGAAAAACGACACCTTCAGTGCTACGAAGAACGCTCCTCCTACTTGATGGGTTGTGATCATTCCTTCATAACTTTTTCTACCGATCTCATGAGCGTATTTTGTGCTTTTATTGCCTTCTGTGCTCAATTTGTCGGCATAAAGTGCGAGCCTTGAAGCGTGTTTTGCCGCTTCATGCAGATAGCTGGCTATTAGCTTGTCCTTGTCCGAACCTTTTTTCTCAATCTCTTTCGCGGCTTTGTCGAGAGAGTCGTGAAGATATGCGGCCTCTTTTTTCAGATTCGAAGAAGACCCCTTCTTGCTATCTGTTTTTTTACTGCCGGGTCCGCTTTTGTCATGGTGACCGATCTGCCATGTCGCACTGTTCGCGCTTTCTATCTTTTTGCCGACCTGTGTAAGCGCGTTTCTTAGAGGATCGGTGATCCAGCCCAGAATGGTATTGTGGAAAGAGAAGGCTATGACGAAACCGACAAGAACCGAAAAAACCGATATCGCAAGTCTTTTTCTCAGTTCGATCAGATGAGGCTTCATGCTTTCGAACATTTAGAGTTCCTCATTATGGATCTGATTCTCTTTTTTGTCACTTATATTTGTTTCATCGCTCGTTTCCGGCTTTTTGCGATCTGATCCATCGCCGTCGCTGTTCTCGCTTTTTTCCGTGTTGTTTTCATTTTTGCCGCGATTTTGAGAATCCGCTTCCGCCTCGAGTATGTCGTTCATGCTCTCATCATCTATTTTTCTGCCTAATATGGGGTCGTTGAGTGTCTCGAGAGCTTCATTGATCTCTTTGGCAGGATTGGGTATGGAGTTTTTAAAGCCACTGATATCTCCGGAAGCCTCTTCCAGAGTTCTCTTGTACGATAGCGCCTCTTCCCGCAGTTCCCTGATCTGTATCTCCTCTTCGAATGCGGATTTGGCTTCTGAAACGGTTTTTTTGAAACTGTTCATGAATTTGGCTATCTGTACCATCGCTTCCGGTAGTTTGTCCGGGCCGAGAAACAGTATGGCTATTACGGCAATGAGAAGTATTTCGCTAAACCCCAATCCAAACATTCCACTCCTTCCCGACTCTCGGTTATACGCAAAAAATTGAACTTATTCTATCCAAAATTGGTTAAATGAAAATTATTGCATATCCCTTTTTCAGGATAGAAAGGAGACTAATCTGATTTGCGTGGATATCGTTTATCCCAGTATAAAAAGAGAGATTTCGTCCGCGAGAAAAAAATCGTCGTTATACACTACGCCATCCTCTTCTCTCAATCTATTTTCATCGATGAGGATTTCGATATTTTCCAACATATTTCGATCCAGGAGAGTCTTTTGTACTCCAATATCGCTTCTCATACCCAAAAAGACCTTTTCAATCAAAAGTTTTTCACTGTCAATGGTTTCGATGTCGCAATGGAGAGGATCGTCTATATACTCTTCCGGAAGACTTTTTTTGTAAAATCTCTTTTTATCGACGAATCCAACCGCGCCGGCTCCCAGGCCGATATATTCATGCAGACTCCAGTAGCCCATATTGTGTCTGCATCTGATCTTGCCGAAATTGGATATCTCATAATGCTCGAAACCGGCATTTGAGATTGTTTCGGCGACGAATCTTCCGAGCGATTCGCTGTTTTGCTTGACTGAGGGTTCGCTAGAAAATCGCGTATTTGCTTCGATACTCAGTTCATAAGCAGATATATGTGTTATTGGGAACGCGAGCGCGGTTTTTATATCTCTGAACAGTATATCTCTCTCGTCCAGTATGTGGTCGTATATGAGATCCAGTGAGATGTTTTCGTATCCGGATCTCACTGCGTTTTCCAGAGATAGAACGGCTTGTCTGGAGGAGTGGGATCTTCCAAGCGCTTTCAGCTTTTTGTCTTCGAAGCTCTGCACACCGAAACTTATACGGTTTACTCCAAGTTGTCTCATTCCATCTATCCATGAACGAGTGGCTGAGTTGGGATTGGCCTCTGTCGTGAATTCGCAATTTCCCATCATATATGGAGTTATGGATTCTATCAACGGCAGATAGGTATCCGGTTCCAGTACCGAAGGAGTACCTCCGCCAATAAAAATGGTCTCTATTTCTCTTTTTTCGATTTTGAATCGTTCAGCATCGTATTTGAACTGTTCGATCAGTGCTTCGATATATGCATCGAAATTACCGTGCCCTGTGGTATACGAGTTGAAAGAACAGTAGTTGCATTTGGAGTCGCAATATGGGATATGGATATACAACATCATTTCAAAAGTGCCGATTTTTCATTTTTTTTCAAAAGCGTATAATTGCTTTTCGGGTAGAATAATAACAAAAAATATCAGAGATAGCTGATTGCGACGACACAAGAAATTGCAGTATCGAAAAGAGGCGAAGTGGTATATGAGCGCTAAAAACAGAAAGAGTACATCCAAACTATACAGACCAAATGTCGCAGCCATAGTGATGTCGTCCGAATATCCCGAAAAAAGCAGATTCATGATAGCCAGGCGCAAAGGGATGAGAAAAGGGTGGCAGTTTCCCCAGGGGGGGATTGATGAACGCGAAAACGCCAGAGAAGCTCTTTTGAGAGAGTTGATGGAAGAGATAGGCACGAACGATGTGGAGATCGTGGCAGAGTACCCCAAATGGATAAGCTACGATTTTCCAAAAAACGCGAAAAATATAAAACTATATCCATTCAGAGGGCAGAGACAAAAGTATTTTCTGGTAAAGTTGAACGAGAGCGCCGTTATAGATCTGAACGCATTCGAAAAGCCGGAATTCGAAGAGTACAAGTTCGTGGAATTCGAAGATTTGTTTAAAAAAATAACATATTTCAAACGAAAAGTCTATCGTCAGGTGATAGATCATTTTGTGAAGGAAGGTTTGCTCTGATGTTGATAGTGCAGAAGTATGGAGGTACGAGTGTCGGCAGTCTGGAGAGGATAGAGAATGTATCCAGACGCATAGCCGCCAGGAGAGCCAAAGGAAATGACCTGGTCGTCGTAGTGTCCGCTATGAGTGGCGAGACCAACAAGCTGCTGAAGTACGCTCACCACTTTTCCAGAACCCCATCCAAGAGAGAGATGGATATGCTGCTCAGTTCAGGTGAGAGGGTCACGGCATCTTTGCTGGCTATTGCTCTCCAGGAGGCCGGCTATAAAGCCATGGCGATGACCGGTCGTCAGGCAGGTATACGCACAGACAATACACATACATTCGCAAGGATCGAGTCGATAGACACCTCCGCGGTCAGGAGCAGACTCGAAGAGGGCTATATAGTGATCATAGCCGGTTTTCAGGGGATAAACGAATCCGGTGATGTCACCACTCTGGGCAGGGGAGGTAGTGATCTGAGTGCCGTCGCGATGGCCGGTGCTCTCGACGCCGATGCGTGTGAGATATACAGCGATGTGGATGGAATCTACACTACCGATCCCAGGATAGAGCCCAGAGCCAAAAAACTGAATTTCATTTCGTACGACGAGATGCTGGAGCTTTCGAGCCTGGGAGCCAAAGTACTCCAAAGCAGGTCTGTCGAACTTGCCAAAAAAATGAATGTCAAGATAGTGGCCAAAAGCAGTTTCGACGATGGCGAAGGAACAATAATAGCACAGGAGGATGAGAATATGGAGGCTGTAGTTGTCAGCGGCATAGCGCTGGATAAAAACCAGGCGAGAGTTTCTTTGCGTGATGTTACGGACAGACCTGGAATAGCCGCAGAGATATTTACCAGGCTGGCGGACGAACAGATAAATGTAGATATGATCATCCAGAACGCGAGCAGAGATGGAACGACCAATCTGGGTTTTACGGTTCCTCAAAGCGAACTCGAAAGGGCAAAAACGGTCATAGACAGTTTCGATCATGATGTCGGAGGGGCGGATTACGATGAGGGTATTTGCAAAGTCTCCATAGTGGGTGTTGGCATGAAGTCTCATAGTGGGATCGCTGCGGCCGCTTTCAGTGCGCTCGCTTCAAACAATATAAATATCGAGATGATTTCCACCAGCGAGATAAAAGTGTCAATGATCATTGACGAAAAGTATGGAGAGTTGGCTGTCAGGGTTTTGCATGAAACATATGAATTGGACAAATAACGATGCAGCAGCTTTTGGAATGGACACTCGATGCGATCAGAGAGGAGCATAGCGATTTCAGCTGGATGGAGGAGTTCAGGTACGACTGGACACCTTTGGCCAAAAGCGCTGTTTCTAAAATAGTGGGGGGTCAAACGGTTCTTATACTTACCGATCCATCCAGAAAATGGTTCTGCAAGTATATCATAAACGCGATGAACAGCCCTCGGACACACAGACCTTTTTTGCCGGTCTATACATTTCAGGCTCTTTTTCCGGCGGTCAGGTCTATCGAAAACGATCAACAGATAGAACTCATGGAAGATATGCTGAACATCTCTTTTCCAAACGGTTATTTTTTCTGGTATATCGGAGAGAGCGACCACTTTTATACAAAGATAGCGTATAGAAACGATGAAAACTTTCTGTGGGTTATTGATGGAGAGGTTCCCAACAGCTTCAGACTGAGAAGCGGTGACGATCTGCTGGATATAAAACTGCTGCAACTGTACAGGCTTTTTGAAAAAACTTGCGAGGCGACACTTTTTGGTGTAGTCGATCTGGATCGATGAAGCTTATAAGTCAGATAATCATTTCCGGTGATTTTGCGTCAGTCATAGAGGAGTTGAGAGATTTGGCCAGCGATGGAGAGAGATTCGAAACGATAATCAAAGAGGATAGATTTCTGCTCGAAGATGCCGCTCTCGCCATAGAAAAGGCATATCTGGCTTCCGCGGAGAAGATCGTCATCGTCATGGCCGCGAAAGTGTTTCCGACTATCACTCAGAACAAATTGCTCAAGATCATAGAAGAACCCCCGCCAAACAAAGAGTTCATCATCATCAATCCCTCCAAATCCTCGATATTGCCAACGATTCGCTCCAGATTGCCCGTGGTGACCAGAGACGATAGAACGGAATACGAAAGGCCGGAGCTGGATTTGGACGATCTGGATATTAGAAGTGTTTATGACTTCGTTCAGAAGAATATCAGAGTGGATGCTGGCAAAGCGAAAGAGGATTTGGAGTATATAGTCACGGAGGCCATTCGAAGTGGACAGTACGATCTGGACGAAAAGAGCCTCGATATGTTTCAAAACTCCATGAAAGCGTTGAATGTCGGTTCTCCACCATCGTTCGTCCTTACGGGAGTTTTGCTCAAACTCCTCGCCAGAAAGACTTCCAATAGAGCAAAGAGTCAAAAAAGAGGCCGCAAATGAGGATTTATCGTATAGCCCATTCAGGTGATAGGGACTCCGTTTTAAACGAGATTGGCGTTAGAGACGAGGGCATAAAAATCATGTCCCAAAAGATGGAGACTCTGTGGATCATGATCAGGGATCTGCGTACTCCCGCGGCAAATATCCTCAAGCAGGATGCCTTGAGCGTGGGTGCCGATCTGGCTGTGCCCGGCGGCGTGATAACCTGTGAGAGAGAGTACGCGGACTGTCTGCTCATAGCCACCAGAGCGCAGATAGCCAGGCTGGCACGCAAGGAGCTGGCGCAGCCTTTTGGGTTGAAAGAGCTGGCGGAGAGGCTCTCCGGTTTTCTGAAAGAAAGCGACGCGAATGTCAAAATCATGGGCGTGCTCAACGCCAACGCAGACAGTTTCTACTCCGGCAGCCGTTTCATGGCCTCGGAGGCGGCGGAGAGGATAGAAGCCATGATCTCGGAGGGAGCGGATATCATCGATATAGGCGCGGTATCTTCCAGGCCCGGATCCGAAGCCGTTCCGGCCGAGGAGGAGATGCGGAGGCTGGAGCCGATACTGGATCTCATCAGGGAGCGTGGCTATTGCGACGATGTGCTTTTTAGTATAGACAGCTATACGCCCGAAGTGGTCGAAGCGGCTTTGCGAAGCGGCTTTGGTCTCGTAAACGATATCACCGGTGCTTCGGACGAGCGGGTCGTCAGGCTGGCGGCCAGTCATGGAGCCGGGCTGTGCGTCATGCATATGCAGGGCACCCCGAAAACGATGCAGAAAAATCCGAGCTACGAGGATGTCACGGCAGAGGTGGATGCGTTTTTCGAGGAGCGCATAGAGCGCTGCGAAAAGCTGGGATTGCATAGAGAAAAGATCGTGCTGGATGTGGGCATAGGCTTTGGCAAAAGTCTGGAGCACAATCTGGAGCTGCTGAGGAACCATGCGACATTTTTGCGGCACGGATGCGAGCTGCTTGTCGGAGCCAGCCGCAAATCGATGATAGACATGGTTATCCCCGCGCCGGTCGAAGAGCGTCTGCCCGGCACGCTGGCGATACACCTCAAGGCTGTCGAAAACGGCGCTACCATCGTCCGTTGTCACGATGTGGCGGAGCACAGGCAGGCTCTGGCGCTGTGGTCGAAGCTCTCCTGAGAAGCGCGAAGCGCGCATCTGCCTGCAAACATACATCAGAACAGATGTACCGATAGTGCCATCCGATCTCCAATGCAGACAGTTCAGCCCAATCCCAGTTCGGCGGAGATGTCTTTGACGAGCTTGGATAAGGTGTATAATGCATCTATGAAAAAAGCGATTCTGGGACTTCTGGCATTGTCGGCTCTCGCGATGGCGATCATCGGCGGTATCGATATGTATATGCGCAGTTTCAGCGCCCTCTATATCCGTGACCATGTCCGTGATATACCCCAGGCTCGGACTATACTGCTTCTGGGGACGAGCAGATACACTTCTTCGGGCAGGAAGAACTGGTACTACATCTATCGCATTAGAGCGGCGGCAGAGTTGTACAGACACAAGAAAGCCACAGAGATACTCGTATCGGGCGATGGAAGGAGTCGTTTCTACAACGAAGTCAAAAGCATGAGAAAAGATCTGATACGCCTCGGCGTTTCGCCGAAAGCCATCCGTATCGATCCGAAAGGTCTGAGTACCTTCGATTCCATACGGCGCGCGAAAGCTCTTTTTGGGCTCAAAAACTATATCATTGTCACTCAGAGATTCCAGTTGGTCAGAGCTGTTTTTCTGGCGCGCGCCATGGGCCATGACGCTATCGGATACGCCGCCGGAGAGCTGCATGGTACACCGGCGGCCAGGCGCATGAGACTCAGAGAGTATGCAGCCAGAGTCAAGGCGCTATGGGATATAGCCCTGCTGAAGGCCGGGTTGGCTTCCGGCTGGAGTGGATCGAAACAAAAAGATGGAAAAACAGAGAGATGATAGAGAACAACGCGGAGTACACAGATGCGGTAGAGAGGCTCGTCAGATGGGCTGAAGCGTACTATGTCGAAGACAATCCGATGGTGAGCGACGAAGAGTATGACCGCCTCTACCATGAGGTTCAGGCCTACGAAGCCGCGCACCCGGACGAGATATTGAGCGAATCCCCAACGAGACGGGTGGGCGCTCCGGTCAAAGAGGGGTTCAAAAAAGCACGCCATCTCAGCCGCATGTGGAGCATGGAGGATGTGTTCGATGCTGCCGGATTTGTGGAGTGGTTCGAGAGGATCGAGAGGCAATACCCCGGTGAGCGCTACTATGCAGAGCCCAAATTCGATGGAGCCAGTCTCAACCTGATCTACGAGAACGGCATACTCAGGCAGGCCATTACGAGAGGAGACGGGGTTGCCGGAGAGGATGTCACAAGCAACGCCAGAACGGTACGCTCCATACCGCTGCGTATAGAGCACAGGGGGCTTATCGAGATCAGGGGAGAAGTGCTGATGACGATCGAGGAGTTCGAGCGCATAAACCGTCAGCGGGAGGAGAACGCGGAGCCTCTCTTCGCCAATCCCAGAAATGCCGGAGCGGGGAGTCTGCGGCAGCTCGATCCTGCCGTTACGGCCAGCCGCAATCTGATATTTCAGCCCTGGGGCATAGGGGTGAACGATCTGCCTTATGAATATCTGAGCGAAAAGATCGGATATGTCTACGATCTGGGATTCAGGAGACCGCCTGTTAGAAAGGTATGCAAAAGCATAAAGGAGATAGAGAGTGTATACGAAGAGCTCAAGTCTCTGCGCCGCGATCTCAATGTCATGCTCGATGGCATGGTGGTCAAGGTCGATCGCATCTCCGTGCAGGAGAAGCTCGGATACACTGTCAAAAATCCGCGCTGGATGGTAGCGTACAAGTTCCCGGCCGTGGAGAAGCAGACGCGACTGCTCGATATAGTCCTGCAGG
>CAZYUW010000172.1:0-9522 GCA_964650685.1 uncultured Nitratifractor sp. | reverse complement strand
TTTGTGATGAACCGGTAATACCCGCGTAAGCCACCAGATAGATAAATTTTTTCGCGTTTGAACAAATCATCTCTATACGATCGGGTGTATCGGTAGGTGCTATGAATTCTATCAAAGACAATCCGGATTTTTCAATCTGCCTTTTATATGGCGCAGCCTCTTCATGCGGCAGATCCGGTATTATGAATCCGCTTATTTTGGATTCTTCGGCTTTTTCGACAAAAAAGTCGATGCCTTTGTGGTAGAATGGATTGAAATATCCCATCCACAATGTATCTATATGCGATCCTGTTTTCGAAGAGACATCAAAAAGATTTTCAATCTTGAAACCGTTGCGCAGAGATAGCATATTTGCCGCTTCGATCACCGGACCGTCGGCGACTGGATCCGAAAATGGAATTCCAAGTTCCAGCGTGTCTACTCCCGCGTCTTTGAGAGCCAATGCCAAATCGACCGTAAAAGTCGTATCTGGATATCCTGTGGTAATATAAGCGACCAGTTTTTTCAAGTTCTTTTCCTGTCTTTCTAAACTTTGGAAGATATTATACATATTTTCGATAAAATCAATCGTGAATAGATATATCCTAAAAGGGACGAAGATGAGTATGCACTCGGATAGTGGGAAGAAGAGAGTAACCATACGGACTATAAACGAAATGAAAGGCACAAGTCCGATAACCATGATTACGGCATATGATGCGCTTTTTGCCAAACTTTTCGATGATGATATAGATATGATTCTTGTGGGAGACAGTCTGAATATGAGTTTCTTTGGTAAAAAAGATACCCTCAGTGCGGATATGGATCAGATGATTTATCACACAAAAGCGGTATGTAATGGAGCAAAGCGATCGTTTGTAGTTTTCGATATGCCATTTGGCTCCTGTGTTACTCCCGAGCAAGCTCTCGAAAATGCCGTCAGAGTATATAGGGAGACATGTGCCCAGGCAGTCAAAATCGAAGGAGGATCGCAAAAGGCACAAATCGTTCGCAAATTGCATGAAAACGGCATTTGCGTAGTTTCACATATAGGTCTCATGCCTCAATCTGTTCGTGCCGAGGGTGGATATATCACTAAAGGAAAAAAAGAAGAGGAGACTGAGAGGCTTCTATCTGACGCGATAGCTTTAGAAGATGCAGGAGCTTCGATAATACTTCTTGAAGGCATGATGAACGGTGTCGCCGAGGAGATCACAAAAAGAGTTTCTGTTCCCACAATAGGTATAGGTGCCGGAAATGCCACAGACGGTCAGGTGCTGGTATGGAGTGATATGTTTGGATTTTTTGAGGATTTCAAGCCCAGATTTGTCAAGCACTATTTGAATGGAGCCGATCTTATAAGAGAGGCGCTGCGCCGATATATCGGTGATGTAAAGAGTAGAAGTTTTCCTGACGAAGAGCACAGCTATGGCAAATAGGTATCGCTGTTGGATATTTGCTGAAAGGGTATTTGGATGGAGAGAATCGTCGAGATAGAGAGATTCGAGAATGAAAAGACATACGAAAAGAGTCTCAGGCCTGGAAACTGGGACGAATATATCGGACAGGAGAAGATAAAGAAGAATCTTAAGGTATTTATAGAGGCCAGTCTCAAAAGAGGGGAGGCTCTGGATCATATTCTCTTTTTCGGTCCTCCTGGTCTCGGAAAGACAACCCTGGCAAACATAATTTCAGTCAGAATGGGTGCCAATATGAAAACAACCGCCGCTCCAATGATAGAAAAATCCGGGGATCTGGCGGCACTCTTGACCAATATCGAAGAGGGGGATATACTTTTTATAGACGAGATACACAGGATGAGTCCGGCGATAGAAGAGATTCTATATCCCGCTATGGAAGACTACAGGCTTGATATCATTATCGGAAGTGGACCTGCGGCGCAGGCCGTAAAGATAGACCTCCCGAAATTTACATTGATAGGCGCTACAACCAGAGCGGGTATGCTTTCGAGTCCACTGAGAGAGAGATTTGGAATGCACTTCAGAATGGAGTTCTACTCTGCCGAAGAGCTTTCCGAGATAGTCAGAGCCGCTGCCGCCAAGCTCGATTCGGATATAGATCGTGATGCAGCGCTTGAGATAGCCAGAAGAAGTAGAGGCACCCCAAGGATAGCTCTCAGACTGCTTAAACGCGTAAGAGATTTCGCCGAAGTTGCAGATGAACCAAAGATAAGTATAGGGACAGCCAGGTATGGGTTGGATCAGCTGGGAGTCAACCACATAGGTTTTGACGAGCAGGATATAAGATTGATGGAGTTGCTGACAGGCAGCAAAGGCAAACCGCTTGGTCTGAGCACCATAGTGGCAGCATTGAGCGAAGACGAGGGAACGATAGAGGATGTTATCGAACCATATCTTATTGCAAACGGGTATATAGAGAGAACCGCCAGAGGAAGAGTTGCCACCAGAAAAAGTTATGAGCTTTTCAAACTGGCTCCACCGATACCTGATTCGGAAGGAAGCCTGTTTGAGTAGAAGCACCGTTTTTGTCTGGGTTCTTTTCGTGCTGTCACTGTTTGTGGCCTACACGATATACTACCCGTTTCTTTTATCTATGGTCGTCGCGGTATTGCTGGCTATGGCGACAAGCAATCTTACCCAGAGACTTACGGATATTTTTGGAGGCAGACGCAAAATTTCTACGGTTGTCATGACCGCTCTTCTCGTTATGTTGATACTCGCGCCTATTCTTTATATCGCGACTACAGGTGTCGAATATATGGGGAAACTCGACCAGGAGTCGCTTACCCATATCCTTGAAAAAGCCAAAAAAATCACAAGTGAAATACCATATCTCAACAAATGGGGAGATGAGTACCTCGTCGCGGCGAAGATAGTGCCGTACTTCAAAGAGATTTCTCTCTATGTAACCAAGATGGGCAGCAAAGGTATCGGTTTTGTCAAAGATATATTTTTGGTGATACTTTTTTATTCGGTAGTGGTCTATTATCAGGACAGGTTTTTCGATGTTCTCGAAAAAATGATTCCGGCTCCTAGATCAGAGAGCAGAAAAATGATCGAAGAGATCGCCTCTACGATGGAGGTTGTTTTCTATTCTATCATAGTCACTGCCGTGTTCGAGGGTTTTCTTTTCGGGATATTTGTGAGCTATTTCGAGTTCAACGGTTTGCTTTTTGGCGTCATTTATGGCTTTGCCTCGTTGATACCTATAGTAGGAGGGGCCGTAGTATGGCTGCCTCTATCTGTCTACGCGTGGAGTGAAATGGGGATCAATATTGCAATAATCATTGCCTCATACTCCATAGTTGTTATATCAATATTGGCCGATACGCTCGTCAAGCCCATAATCATCAAGATGATCAAAGAGCAGTTTCTTCAAAGACCCACGCCGATCAATGAATTCGTTATATTTTTCTCGATCGTAGCAGGTATGAGTACCTATGGCTTCTGGGGAATGATACTGGGTCCCGCTATCACGACCTTTCTTTTCGCGGCTACCAAAAAATATATCGATTATGCCAGCAGCGGCAATTCCTGTTGAGGTTATGCTGAAATTCAGTCCAGAAACTTATCTTTTTTCATCTCTTTTTCTTCGACATACTCTCTGTATGCCAAAGCTATTATTACGGCTACAACCAAAACGACAGCTACGGTGATCGAAGTTTTTATAAAGGTCTTTAACGATATCAAATCGTCGCTCCATATCCAGACTACAGCAAATATACCGTATCCTGCCAGCAAGATGGATGAGAAGATGCTTACAAACTTCATCGCTTTCATATTCATGCTTCCTTTTTCATGATAACGATATAGGCTTCCCGTTTCCAAAATAGCAACATTCGTCTGATATCTTTTTCCATCGTTACTACTTCCCAACCTTCACTCGCGTTTTCATTCAGAAAATCGGAGAACTTCAAAGGATTGATTTTGGATTGCCCCAGAAAAAGAGATCCCAGCATACCTTCCTGATATATGACCACTTTGTATTTCATCTCTTTCTCCTTGTCATACAGAGGCACAATTATATCTTTTTATAATTTACATGCTATTATATCCACGACTATATTCCAAATGCAGGGTGTGATATGTCGAATGAAAAGATGAAGATTCTGATTATCGAAGACGATCCGGAGCTGGCAATGGTGCTGACAAGTTATCTGACAAAATACGGCATGGATGTCAGCTCTGTGGAAGACCCGTACATAGGCCTTTCCACTTTGACACAAAAGGATTTCGATCTGGTAATATTGGATCTCACACTGCCCGGAATGGATGGTTTGGAGGTTGTTCAGAAGATCAGGGAGTATTCGGATATCCCGATCATCATCTCTTCGGCCCGTGACGATATCACCGATAAAGTGATAGGTATGGAGAGAGGGGCGGACGACTATATGCCTAAGCCGTACGATTCCAGAGAGGTTGTAATGAGAATAAAAACTATATTGAGAAGAACGAGCGGAAACAGAAAAAAAGAGAAAGAAGAAGAGATTTTCGAACTGGATAAAAATGGCAGAGTGATACTGTTCAAAGGTATTCCTCTGGAGTTGACTGCGGCGGAATTCGATGTTTTGTCCATGCTGATACAGCATAAGAACGGCGCGGTTTCCAGGGAGCAGCTTCTTTATGAAAGTGAACATATTGACGATGAAAGTTCGATAAAAAATATCGATGTGATTATTTCTAGAATCAGGCATAAAATCGCCAATCATGATAGTGAACACAGCTACATCAAGCCGGTCAGAGGAGTGGGATATCTATTGACGGACAAGGTGTAGTCGAAATATGAAAAATGTTTCGGTCACGACCTTTATTCATGTACTTTTCGCCATTGCGATCATAGTGATTGGAGCCACATTCTATTATCTCCTGTCTTCTGGAGAAAATCAGAGACATCTACAGGAAGTAAATAGATACAAAATAATATCGGATACATTTCTTCTTTCCAGAGATCTTAAAAAAAACAGCCCCATACTTAAAAAAATGTACAAAAGTTATAAATTGACACCTGTCGACCCCTCCAAAGTAAAAAAAGAGATAGAAGAGTTCGGAAAAACGATCTTCAGCGGTAGATCGATCTATGGTAATGTCAGAGTATTCAAAACCCGGGAGCACTACTATATATACATTGAGAGATACGATTTCGATCTAATGCTTCTTGACAGTCACCCTGGAGGTTATATCTATGAGCTTCTGCTGACCATAGCGTTGACTCTCGCTGTGCTTTTGTTGTTTATGTATGTAATGGTTTTGAGAAAACTATATCCACTTAAAAAACTTCATTGTCAGATTGAGCAGTTCGCGGCCGGTGATCTGGATATAAATATAGACAGCGCGGGCGATGATGAGATAGGAAAAATAGCGAGAAGTTTCGATAAAGCCATTCGCCATATCAAACAATTGATGTCATCGAAAAACCTGTTTATGCGCAATATCATGCATGAGTTGAAAACTCCAATCACAAAAGGCCGAATAATAGTGGAGACTATCGATGACGAAATGGCCAGAAAGATACTTATCAACGCATTTGAAAGAATGAACGAGTTGATAAGTGAATTGGCCGAGATCGAGCGTATAACGATGTACAATTTCGAACCAGACAAAAAAGATATCAAACTGAGTGAGATTATCGAAAGAACGGAAAAGGTTTTGATGGCAGACAGCGAGAGATATGATATTAAAATAGTAGACAGGAATCTCTACACGGATGCGAAGCTGCTCTCGTTGGTACTGAAAAACCTTATGGACAACGGTATAAAGTACAGTCCCGACAAACATGTCAAGCTGATTACGACCGGAAATCGTATCGAGGTCAGATCGCTGGGGGAGCCCCTGAAAGAGGATCTGTCTTTTTATACCGAGCCTTTTAGTCAGGAGGAGAAGAGAAGTCACGGTTTTGGGTTGGGGTTGTATATAGTAGCCAACATTCTGGAAAAACTTGATTATAAGTTTAGATACAGATATGATAAGAAAAGCGCAGAGAATGTATTTGAAATAGTAATCAACTCATGAATCGGCGCCATAGCCAAGCGCCTCGGCTATCAGTTCGACTGGGTTTTTGAATATTGTGTCAATATTTTCTTGATACAGAGAGTTTCCTATCTGCATTCTACATGCACTACATTCGGCAGATACGATCTGAGCGCCGGTATTTTCTATCATTTTAGCCTTGGGGATACCTGTTTTAAGGGCGAGATCGTATTTTTCCGTCTGCATCGTCACTCCCCCAAATCCACAGCATCTGTCAGGATCTTCCATCTCTATCATCGTGTAATTTTGTTTAAGAAGATTTCTGGGTTCTTCTTTGACTTTGAGCACCTTTTTCGCATGGCAGGCATCGTGGTAGGTTATGCTTTCAGGCATTGTGATATTTTTTTCTGCAAGTATGCTTCTCAAAGGGGTGTATCTGTCCAGCCACTCCGTAGCCATAAATACTTTTTTACTTATTTTTTTTGCCCTCTCAGCCCATTCATTCATTCCCCTGTTTCTGAAAAAGACCTCCCAGTCGTGCCTGATCATCGCAGAACATGTGGCTTCTGGAACGATTATCGCTTCAACATTGTCAATAAAACTTTCAAAATACTCTATATTCTGCTTGCTGAGTGTTTCTACTGTAAAGAAGTCACCTGTAAAATAGGCCGGCGCGGAGCAGCACTTCTGTTTTTTAGGTATAAAAGCGTCGATTTGGAGTGTTTCAAGTATATACAGCAGACTTTTACCTGTTTCCGTATAGTTGTAGTTGGCGAGGCACCCTATGAAGATTGCGACCTCTCTTTTGCCTCCATTGTTTATTTTTTCTGGATGACTGTTTAGAAAACTCGATTTGCCTAGACTTGGAAGAAGGCGTCCACTTTTAATAATAGGCATTTTAAAACGAGGAGTTATGCCTCCTCGTTTTTCATTGTTTTTGAAACCACAGACTCTGAAAGTGTATCCAAGTTTCATCATCAGATCCATCAGGGCTCTATGTCTCAAAAGGGTGAAGAAAAGTCGTTTGAACCAGGCGATACCGAACTTTTTCGCAATTTCGTACCGTACTTCTTCGATCAACATATCCGTCGGAAGCGAGTTGGGGCATACTTCGGTGCAGGCGGTACACAAAAAGCAGCTTTCAAATATCTTTTTCGCGTTTTTGTCCAGTTCCAGGTCACCGTCCTGATATGCGACCAGGAGATCCAGAAATCCCCTTGGTGATGTAACTTCATCAGGATTTGCCATATGAATCGTGCAGCCGGGTATACATTTTCCACACTTTATGCATTCGTTTCCAATATCGCTAAATCCCTCAAAGTGATGGTATCCGTCTCTTTTCATAGTGTTCCCAGAAATATGTTTTTATTAAACGGTTTTACTGAAACTTTTTTTGTTTTCGGAATATTTTCCCATATATGCATCAAATGGCATCGCTATGTTGCGAATCAGGAGTGTTCCAGTCGGAGAAACCTCTATCTTGTCGGATTCTATACTGACAAGATCGGCCTGCCGAAACTCCTCGAGTGAGGATAAGGCGTCAGAGAAATACTCTTTGAATTCTATATCATATTGTTTCTCGATACGCGGTATATCTATACTGAAATTCGCCATAAGTTCCATAATTACGCTTTTTCTTATCATATCGTCATCATTGAGTTCGATACCCCGTTCGTATGGCAGTCTCCCGTTATCGACAGCGTTTTCATACTCATCCATATTTTTTGTATTTTGTGCATAGTAACGACACCCCTCTCCGATACTGGTCAGTCCTATACCTATAAGATTCGCTCCTCCTTTTGTGGTATATCCCTGGAAATTTCTATGCAGCTCACCTTTGGCGATAGCTCCAAAAAGCTCATCCTCCGGTTTTGCGAAATGATCCATGCCTATCATTCGGTATCCTCTGTCCTTGAGAAAATCTATAGTGTACTGCAATATATGGAGTTTTACTTCAGGGGATGGAATGGTTGTTTCATCAAATTTACGCATGGTCTTTTTAAGCCATGGAACATGAGCGTAATTGAATATAGCCAGGCGATCAGGGTCCAAATCTACAGTCAGATCGAGTGTTTTTCTAAAACTTTCCAATGTCTGGTAGGGTAACCCATATATCAGATCGGTATTGATGCTTTCGATATCGTATTTTCGAGCCAGATCGACAGCTTTTTTCGTGATGCTATAGGATTGGTGTCGGTGTATTTCGTGTTGAACCTTTTGGTCGAAGTCCTGAACCCCAAAGCTGACTCTATTGAAACCGTGAGCTTTGAAAACCTCCATATGCTCCACATTGAAAAATCTGGGATCTATCTCTACGCTGATTTCGGCATCTTTGCTCCAGTTGGGAAAACTTTTTTTGAGATGCTTCATTATCTCGTCCAAACTGGAGGCTTTGTAGAAGGTGGGAGTGCCTCCGCCAAAATGAAACTGTATCACTTCGCGTGAACTGTCGATATGTTCAGCCAGTATATCCATCTCTTTTTTCAGATATCCGATATATTTATCGAGTTTGTCCTCTTTGGATGTGAATACGACATTACATCCGCAAAAGTAACACGCGCTTCTGCAAAATGGTAGATGGATATATATCGACAGAGATCCTTTGCCGCTGCTTAGATAGTCGAGATAACTTTCATAAGAGAAGTTACTGCTGAACTCCAAAGCTGTTGGATAACTCGTATATCTGGGGCCGGGGCGACTGTATCTGCTGAACTTTTCCAGATCTATCGTTTTGTCGCTCATTTGAAAGCCTTTTGTTCCGATATGGTGTCTTCCGACAGTGTTTTGTTCTGTTTGCGTTTTCTATCCAACCAGACCATTATGCCTTTTTGAGCGTGCAGCCTGTTTTCGGCTTCGGCGAATATTTCTTCCGCGTGGGCCTCGAACACCTCATCGCTGACTTCATAACCCCTGTATGCCGGCAGGCAATGTAGAAAGATGGCATCTTTTTTTGCAAGATCCATTATATTTGAATCGACCATAAATCCGGAAAAGTCCCGGACTCTTATCTCTTTTTCCTCTTCCTGTCCCATTGAGACCCAGGTATCGGTAGTTACCACATCTGCCCCTTCTGCGGCGGATGTGGGATCGTTTCCAAATATCAGGGTTCCGCCATTGAGTTTTGAGATTTCAACAGCCTCTTTGATTATTTCAGGATCGCACTCATATCTTTCGGGGGTAGCGATCCTGAGTTCGAAACCCATGATGGCAGCCAGATAAAGCCACGAGTGAGCCATATTGTTACCGTCTCCTATATATGCAACGACCGGACTTTTTTTGCCATATTCGAGTATCGTCATGTAGTCGGTCATCAGTTGCACCGGGTGGCATCTGTCGGTCAGCCCGTTTATTACAGGTACCTTGGAGTAGTTGGCGAACTCTTCGAGCTGGGACTGGTCGTATGTCCTGATCATTACCATATCAACCATGCGGCTTATCACTCTGGCGGTATCCTTCATCGGCTCTCCCCTGCCGAGCTGAATATCTCTCGAAGAGAGAAAGAGCCCCATTCCACCCAGCTGATATATACCGGTTTCGAAACTCACACGGGTGCGTGTGGAGCTCTTTTCGAATATCATCGCCAGAGTCTTGTTCT
>CAZYUW010000171.1:0-3001 GCA_964650685.1 uncultured Nitratifractor sp. | reverse complement strand
CATAGTATTCGAAAAACGCTCTGCCAATTCTTTGCGAAAGTGTTTCGTTTCGAAGAGGCTCGCTGCCCAAAAAGAACTTTTTGGCGCTTTCGAGCTCTTTTTCGGTAGCTCCTTTGGCCACAAATCCATCCACGATATCCTGAACGAGCTTTTTGGCCTCATCTCCGCTGGATATCTTGGTCTGAAGATATCCGCTGAAATAGCTGTGAGTCCTGTGAACTGAGAGTCTGGCATATATCGAATAGGCCAGACCTCTCTTGACCCTGACCTCCTCCATCAATCTACTGCCAAAACCACTGCTTCCGAGTATAAAAGCGGCCACTTTGCCGTACACCCTCGTGCTGTCGTTGGAGTCCATCTCATATGGGGCGCCGAAATATATATACGCCTGTTTGGTATCCTCTGTTCGTACCTTCTGTTTTCTCTGGGCGGACGCGCGATAGTGACCAAGAGGCTCAACCTTGCCCTCGCCAAGAGACTTCGCGACTTTTTCGACAGTACTTCTGGCTTCATCCTCTGTGATATCGCCGCCTATCACGACAATGAGATTGTCCCGATGCAGATGGGCTTCGAGAAATCTTCTGATATCCTCGAGTTTCATCTTTGCGATACTTTCAGAGGTGCCTCTGGATGGGTGGCCGAGTGGAGTACCGGCAAATATGAGAGATCTGAGCTGCACCGACGCAATATAGTCGAAATCACTCTCTTTTCTCATCAGATAACCCAGCCTCTCTTTGCGTATCTTGTCGAATATCGCAGTATCGTAATTGGGATCTCCCAACAGCTCCCGCAATCTGTCCGTCGCGAATTCGAATTCGCTCTTGAGAGACTCCACATTCAGCACCAGTGTCTCTTTGCCGACACTGGCGTGCATGCTCACCGCATGATTGTCCAGTTCTGTGGCGAACTCTATCGAACCGGTCTTTTTGCTGCCTTCGTTGAGCAGATCCGCACTCATGGAGGCCAAACCCGGTATGGTATCCGCCATCGATCCACTCCCGGTAAAGACCAGTTGCATGGAAACGAGAGGCAAACTCCGCCTTTGCTCGTATATCACGGGTATTTTCGTTCCATCGAACGGTACCTCAAACATCGTCGCTGCCATAACAAACCCCTGTAGTGTAATCGCTATGAGATATCTGTACATCCATCTCCTTTTTCGCTGCGCCGCGCCCAGTTCGGGCTTCGTTATCGTTTTTTCAGAAATACTCCAATATCTCGTACGCAGTATTTCTCTTGGCGGGTTTTTCGCCGATATCGCGGATGAGTCGTATCATCTCCTCCTGGTTCATGCTGTTGGTCACGCCCGCGGCCGATACGACATTCTCTTCCATCATCGTACTGCCCAGATCGTTCGCGCCCCACAACAGTGCCATCTGGCCTATATAGCTGCCCTGCGTAACCCAGGAGCTCTGGATATTGGGTATGTTGTCCAGAAAAAGACGCGCTACGGCAAGCAGACGCAGATATCTGTTAGAGGACTGCTTCCTGATAGATGGCATCTGCGCCGCCAGCTCCGTGTTTTTGCCCTGAAAAGACCACATGATAAAAGCACGGAATCCGCCCGTCTCGTCCTGAAGTCTGCGGATATGATCGAAATGCTCCACAATCTCCCTATCGGTCTCCACTGTACCGAACATCATAGTAGCGGTGGATCTGATGCCGAGTTTGTGCGCCTGGCGATGCACTTCGAGCCATATATCCTTGTCGAGTTTATTGGGAGATATGATATCCCTGACCCGATCGCTCAAAATCTCCGCGCCGGCACCGGGGATGGACGAAAGCCCCTTCTCTTTCAGTCTCCTGAGGGTTTCGGCTATGCTTATGCCGGAGCGACGCGCGATGTAGTCTATCTCTATGGCGGAAAATCCATGTATAGTCACCTGAGGATATTTGTGGTGAATATGCTCCACCAGATCCTCGTACCACTCTATCTCGAGTTTGGGATGCACGCCTCCCTGAAAAAGAATCTGGGTTCCACCAATCTCTATGAGCTCTTCTATCTTGCGATCTATCTCGTCGAAACTCAGTACATACGCATCTTCATTCTTTTCGTGCCTGTAAAACGCGCAGAATTTACAATCCACCCAGCATACATTGGTATAGTTGATATTTCTATCCACAACGAATGTGGTCACGCCGTCCGGATGAAGCTCTCTTTTGCGGGCATAAGCCATACGGGAGAGCTCTTTCAGCCCGGCGTTCTCTATCAGATCGACGGCCTCGTCTATACTCATACGCTTCGACATCTCTCCCCCTGCGTCATCAAACTTATCATCACCGTTGCGGCCTTTCTGGAGCGCGGATTGTGCTGACACCATTTAGCCTTTGCATACCGCATCGAGTACACCGTTGATAAAACCCGGAGCTCTCTCGTCCGCCAACTCCTTGGCAAGCTCCACGGCTTCGTTTATGACCACAGCCCTGTCCGTTCCGGCAAACATGATCTCATATGTTCCCAGACGCAAAATGGCCTTTTCCACTTTGCCGATCTTATCATAGCTCCAGCTCTGCAAATGCGCCTCTATCTCACTGTCGAGCTTCTCGATGTTTTCAATGGTGCCTTTAAAAAGAGCTATCGAGAACTCTTTTTGCCTGTTGCGTATTTTGTCGTTTTCCAATATATCGTCACTGAAGCGACCTATCTCTTCGTTGCCCAGATCGTACGCGTACAGAAGCCCCACAACAGCTCTTCTGGCCTGGTGCCTGGTGGCCATCAGACAATCTCTTTGTACAAATCTATCATCTCTATCAAGCCGCTCATCGCTTCGGCACCTTTGTTGCCGGCTTTGGTACCAGCCCTCTCTATCGCCTGCTCTATGTTGTCCACCGTAAGAACACCGTACGAGACAGGCTTTCCGTATCTCAAAGTAACGCTTGCCATTCCTTTGGTAGCCTCCGCGGACACATAGTCGAAATGCGGAGTGGCGCCTCTGATCACCGCCCCCAGGCAACAGACGGCATCATATTTGCTGCCGGAGAGTATCCTCTCCAGAGCGAA
>CAZYUW010000170.1:0-5320 GCA_964650685.1 uncultured Nitratifractor sp. | reverse complement strand
CCACATAATCCTGTATCTCAGAGCGAAAAGCAGATATCCGGCCAAAGAGGCGAGAAATGTGATCGGATGGCCGCTGATCCTGTTGGCAAAGAGATCGAACGCTATGCGTCCCGACTCTCTGACGGTTTTGTTGACGGCGTAGTAGTGCAGATCCATCTGACCCTTTTGTGCCAGCGTGTCTCTGAGGAGATACGCCTCTATATAGTACCAGATGGCGCCGAAGCCGCCCATCGCCCCATACGCTGCCACCGAAACCACCAGCAGAGCTATCGTCGCTCTGTCCGCCCTGGCTTTGCCGAAATGAAAAAAGACAAACCCCAAAACGATCAAGATGCTTTGCAAAAGCCACCCAATGGGAAGCAGCGCGAAAGAGACAAAGAGCATCAACTTGTAGTTGGTCCTCTCATGCCTCTCGAAAACGACAGTATAGATCGCTATTATCGCGAGAAACGCGAGCTCGAGCGGTTTGGCGCTCGCATACCAGGCGCCATACAGCACGAAAAAGAGAGATGTCAGAGCCATATAGCGATTGCGCTTGTGGAGAATGGATGCGGTGATACCCCACAATATAAAGGTCGGCAAAACTATCGTCAACATATCGGTATCGTAGTATCCGACCATGGTACGGTTGTAGTAGCTCCATGCTATCACGCCCAGCAAAGCGGCGATGAAACCCACATCGTCCCGTCCCGTCTCTCTGCCCAGCAGCATCAGAGGGATAACCAGCAGAGATCCCAGGAACGAAGACATATAGAGTATGATTGTCTCGAAAGAGAAAGGCAACACCTTGGCCAGCAGAGCGGTGAGACGGGATATCGGCTGATCTACGGGGGATCTGTCGCCGGCCTCGTGGGAACCGGCCAGTATATCTCTGGCACCCTCCGCCCAATAGTATCCGTCGTTGGTGTTTATCGTGATCTGGTCTTTCCACCTGTAGCCTTCACTGCCCGAGGCGAAATCCACCCAGACCGTTCTCATGCCTATACCAAACAGATAGGCCGCCATCATCAGCAGGAGAAAGACCCCTGTCGATACTTTGCTTTTCGTTGCCAAAACAGACTCCATTCCGACGACTCTATGCGAGGCGTCGCTATCTATATCTATGTATCAGATCCCACAGCGCCGGCGACAAGGTGAGCATATAGAGCGCCCAATACACCGGCGACGCGTACCTGAACGCTTTCATAACCCGCGACGCTCCGACACGATCGCCTTCGCTCATGAGGTATCTCGCTCTATAGTACGCCGCTTTGGCGTATGCCAGTCTGTACTCACGGGGATATCTCTCCGTCAACTCCGGATCGTCCGAGGCGATCTCGTCGAGCGTCTCTTTCATCTCCACCCACCACCTGTCCATCTTTTTGGCGGTCAGAGAGCCCTCCAGTTTCCTGTATTTTACCAGAATAGACTTTATCACCCCCACTTCATACTTCGCGGCTCTTTTCATAAACATATCGTAATCGGGCGAAAACTGTTTCGTCTCGTCAAATTTCAGATCCCCGCTCAACCTCAACAGCACACTCTGCATATTTATCTCGTATCTTTTGAGCAGTTGCGGGAAAATCCTGCCGCTCTTCGCCTCCGGGATGAGCCTGGCTCCTTCGTTTCCGTTTTCGTCGATATATACCACTCCCCCATAGCACATCGCGTAGTTTCGGTTTCGATCGAGCATATCCACCTGCATTCCAAGTTTGCCAGGCATCCATATATCGTCGGTATCGAGAAAGGCCAGATATTCGCCCCTGCATCTGGACAGTCCGAAATTTCTGGCGGCACCCAGCTCCATCTTGCTCGGCGTTCTGATATATCTGAGTCTGTCGTCATATCCATTCGCTATTTCCGCGCTGCCGTCTTCGGAGCAGTTGTCTACAAATACGATCTCCCAATCCCCGTAATCCTGCGCATAGATACTCTCTATAGCCTCTACGAGGTACTTCCTGCAGTTGTAGCAGTTCATCAGTATGGACACTCTGGGTCTCATCGTATCTCTTTTCGCAGTCTCTCTATATAACGCTCCAGCGCCGGCTCCCAATCCCCCATGATGTTCAGACCTGTCAAGTCCAGTTTACAGTTTCTCGCCGATTCGTTCTTGGACACCGGAGCCACCCTTTCGAACATTCCGTCGGGAGCCTCCGCTACACGACAATCGAGACCGAAAAGCTCGACTATTTTGGATACATACTCCAAACGGGTGACTCCATTCGCCCTGTTGACACAGTTGTAGACACCGTAAACCTTTTTTTTCAAAAGCAACTCTATCTGTCCGCTCAGCTCTTCGACACAGGTAGGATTGCCTCTTTGCGAAGCGTCGGAGTAGAGTGTCTCCTTCTCTCTGGCTTCCAGATAGCGTTTGTAGACGAAATTTTTTCTGTGGCCGATATCGCCGCCAAAGAGCCAACCCGTCCGTACGATCAGAAACTTCCCCAGATGATCTCTGACGATCTTCTCCGCTTCGACCTTGGAGCGATGGTGGACAGATCGGGGAGCTACGGGATCGAACTCGCTATGGGGGGTGTCCGTGTCGTCGCCATACACTCCCGTACTCGAGATATAGACGAGCGGGATCTCCCTCTCCATACACTGGCTCACAACTCTCCATGTGCCCATCGTATTGACCCTGTAAGCCTTTTCGGGATCCCTCTCGCACCCATCGACATCCGTGTATGCCGCCGTATGTATGACGATATCGGGCTTCTCTCGCGCAAAGACCGACTCGACCATCTCTTCGGATGTGATATCCATCCCGTCAGAATCGTACCCGGCGACACTCCATCCGCCAAAGCCTCTCACCAGCGCGCTTCCGAGCATTCCTCCAGCACCGGTAACAAGTACTTTTCTACCACTCATACTCTATTTTCTCCAGCTCCACACTCTCCGCTTCGGCAGGATCGTGCTCGAGATCGGCGATATTCAGTATCAGATTCAACCCCTCGTCCAATCCTCTGAATGCGACCCACAATCCCGGAGGCACATTGAGTCTGCCGTAGTTGTCTTCGGAGAGTCTAAAATCGTGAAACTCGCCGGTGCGGTCGTCGTGAACCACGAATCTCACCGCCCCGACCGGCACTACGAGATTGAGTGTCATCTTTCGGTGTCTTTTCCAACCCTTGATGACACCGTGGCGCACGGTGGTGAAGTAAGCCTCCCCAAATCCTCGAAAACCTCGCTCACTCCTTTTCATCGCGTGCAGGATATCCCCTTTTTCGTTCGGGATCCTCTTCAGGGGAACGACAAACGGCTCTCTCACATCGCCCATGCCAAACCTTTTTTCGAGGCTCTTTTTTCGTACTCTTCTATCTGCTTTGTCGTTTTGGCAAAAATATCCATATCGCTTCTATAGTAGTCATAGTACCACTCGCCTGTAAACCTGATCGTATCTTCGTACTCCAGTGTCGGCTCCCATTTGAGATGAAACAGAGCTTTGTCGCAATTGAGCTTGAGCAGACCGGCTTCATGAAAAGGGATATCTTCCGTCACCCTGTAGGCATCCGAACTCTTTTCGAAGCGCCAGTACGCGCTCAGATCTCTCAACAGCTCCAGCACCGTCCTGTTCTGCTCCGCTCTGGGACCGAAGTTGAACGCCTCACCGTGCAACCGCTCGCTTTCCGCCAACTGCCATCCCAGATCGAGATATCCGCTCAGCGGCTCCAACACATGCTGCCACGGCCTCGTCGCCCGCGGACTCCTGATCTCCACGGGTCTGCCTTCGCTCCACGCCCTCATGCAATCTGCCACTATGCGATCCGGAGCCCAGTCTCCGCCACCTATCACATTGCCGGCACGCCCGACAGCCAATCTGACCGGAGACGAAGGGTCTTTGAAAAAGGAGTGAAAGTAGGATTTTATCACCAGCTCGGCAGCCCCCTTGGATCCGCTGTATATATCTTTGCCTCCCATGGCGTCGTTCTCTTTGTATCCCCAGACCTGTTCGACATTGTCGTAACATTTGTCGCTGGTGATGATCACGGCTATACACTCTCTACCGAGCAGGCGAAGCGCCTCCAGTACATTGGCCGTACCCATGACATTGGACGATATGGTCTCTATGGGATCGCTGTAGGAGCGGGAGACTATCGGCTGGGCCGCCAGATGAAAGAGAAAATCGGGCCGTGCCCTATCTATCAGACCCTTCAGGGCATCCAGATCTCTGATGTCGCCTATATGGTGCTCCATCCTGTCGGCCAGCCCCACTATCTCGAACATCGACGGCTGTGTGGGTATATCTTTGGAAAAGCCGATCACTTCGGCTCCCATCTTGCGCAGCCACATACTCAGCCAGCTGCCCTTGAATCCCGTATGACCGGTTACCAAAACCTTTTTGCCTCTATATATATCACCAAACACTATTTCTCTCTCCCCTCTTTCATGATGGCTCTGCTTACACTTTCAAGTCCGTGCATCCCGTCCATAAAATCTCTTCCTTCGAACCCATACACGGCAGGATCGTACGAACCTTTTATCTATATATCGTTCCGTTTAGCGAACTTTTTTAGATAATCCTCGATCTTTTTTATATTAGCATAATTTCCGTTTTTCGAGTCCGTAGCATGTCGCCAGGCACAGCTATCGTTATCTTCCGGCTGCAATATGAGAAATAGATATCTTTATTGCAGGAAAGAAGCTGAATAATGCGCAGCCTCGATCCATTCAGATAGTTATACGCGAAAAAAACTATCGGCAAAAATATGAAAATATACTCATAGGAGTTGAACAGCACTGTAATTTATCTCCATTTCCAATTTACAAATCTATTTTCGCTTTGCAATCCTGATCTATTTCTAGACCGATTTGCGTTTGAAAACTTTTGTTTAAAAGACAAGACAATAGTCACGAATCCTATCGAATGCCCGGGTAGCCATATCTTTTCAGGCTTCCATCCAGAATCTTGTTCAGTTTTTCGTTTCCACTACCATAATGACCATCTATCATATCCAGATGTCTCTGTGCGATACTCAATCTGCCATCAAATCCAAACAAATCATCCATTTTTCTACATAGGTGAAGTGTGGCGGGTTTCCATGCTCGATATCTCAAAAGCCACATGAAGCGTTCGAATGAAGATGGCTCGGCGCCAAAAAGACTTATATTGCTGTAGCCATAGGAAGACAAACCATATTGGTGTTTTACGATATGATTCAAAAATCTCTTGAAACCTATCATTTCACGGCTCAATGACCTGTTCACTCTGGATGTATCAATGATTTTGCTTTTTATACCTATAAATTCACTGATACGATCACAGACATTCTGTGGCGACTCTCTCATCTCTTCATAGAGTATTACGCTGCAATTCTCTTTCCCATATACCTCATACATCTTT
>CAZYUW010000169.1:0-9066 GCA_964650685.1 uncultured Nitratifractor sp. | reverse complement strand
TCTAAACAGATATATGATGCAAGAGGCAATCAAAGCGATGGGTGATGCCGACCTGATGCTCTATCTGGCTCCGGTGACCGACGATCTGGACGATTATCTGAAGTTTCTGAAAATGGTAGAGGACAGCACAGTGCCCCATATTCTGGTTTTGACCAAGGTAGATCGTGTCGATAATTCAAAAATACTTGAAAAAATAGATAAATATAGAAAATATCAGAACCGATTTCTATCGCTTCACCTTTATACTGTTCGAAAAAAGGTTTACAAAAAAACTCTTATTGACGAGATTGTGCGAAATCTGCCTGTACATCCATGGTATTACGATCCGGATATATTGACAACCGAAAGTGTCAGAACTGTTTACAAAGAGTTGATACGGGAAGCCGTTTTCGAGAAACTAAGCGACGAAATACCATATGAAAGCGATGTTGTCGTAGAAGATGTAAACGAAGGCGAAGAACTCGATAGAGTTTCAGCATCAATAATAGTCGAGAAAGATACCCAAAAGAGAATAATCATAGGTAAAGGCGGTGAAACTATAAAAAGAGTCGGAAAAGCCGCGAGAATATCGATGGAGAGCTTTTCGGGCAAAAGAGTATATCTGGATTTGCGTGTGGCTGTCAGGAGAGGATGGAGTAAAAATCGCCGTCAACTCGAAAAAATAGGATATATTTTTTGATTTTTTTGAAAAAAAATGTGTAAATCTTGTTTTTCTAAGTCAATTTTAATATTATAACATATACAATCCTATTAAGGGTTATAAAGGATTGCTATGTTTGGGAAGAAAAAGGGTACAGTTAAGCAGATGTCAATCGTAACGATTGACAATTACAACAGTCGTTACTACAAGTTGCAGAACGATAAACTCGTTCCGCTCAAGAGAATCAGTTTCAAGAACAATCTTTATTTCACCACATTTATCGCCAACAAGGATATGATTATCGCTCCGGTAGAGCTGAGCAGCAGCATAGCGGAGGAAGATATCTATGGCGCGCTGGAGGATAAAGCCTATGACGAGCTGGGTCTCGACGCGGCTACAGAGTATATCATTCACTACAAGGAGGTCTCTGCCACAGAAGGGCAGGGTAGAATGTTTCAACTTTTCATAATAGAGCAGGAGAAATATAACGAGAGATTTTCCAATCTCCGTAACGATATCAAGTATATCGATCTCATCTTACCCGCTCCTTTGCTCTATCAGTCTCTATACGACAATGGAATCGTAGAGAGCAAAAAGGTGCATTGCTACCTATATATAGGTTCATACGATGCGACGATCACATTTTATCGTAATGGCGAGTATCTGTATTCCAAGTCGATCAGTTACTCTCTCAAGCAGTTGTATGACAGATATTGCGAAATATCGGGCAAGGCTGTCGATGAGAAGCAGTTTTTGAGGGTATTCCAGAAAGAGGGTGTCAAAACGACGCAGATGGAGTATCAGCAAAATTTCATAAAGCTCTTCAATGAGGTGTTTATAACGATTAACGATATCGTGATCTATACCAAAAGAGCTTATAAGATCGAAGTCATAGATCAGTTTTTCATCGGTAGCGAAATGGGGCCGATAAGCGGTGTCGACGAGTATGCCCAGAACTATCTCGGACTCTATTCCACATCGATGTCGTTCGACTTCAGGATAAAAAGCGACGAGTGGCACATAGACCATCTACATCATATGATGGCATTGAGTGCCAAAAAGTATCTAGATGATCCGGAAGCGCTGGTCAATTTTACTCAAAATCCTCGTCCTCCAGCGTTCTTCAAAAGGCCGAGCGGGCAGTTCATGCTCACTACAGTGTTTGCTATACTGGCAGCGATTGCCTATCCGCTCTACTTTTTGATATATGCGTATATGAACGATATACAGATATATCAGCTCAAGGTCAAAGAGAAACCGCTTGGAGCCGAGGTCAAAAAATATAAAAGCATAATATCGGCGAAAACAAAGGAGCTCAAAGAGTTGACACAACAGACGGAAAATCTCAAAAAAACCTATAATGAAAAAGAGATGACTCTTCGTTCCGTTTACGACAAGAAGGTCAACTATCAGCTCAAATCGAATCAGCTTGCGGCGTTTTCCGAAGATATGGCCAAATTCAATGTGCATGCCGGAGAGATAAAGTCGCAGGGCAATACATATCTGATGGCGCTGATAGCCGAAAAAGACAAAGATATCACTGAGCTCATCAAACATGTGACCGAAAAATATCTCAAAGATATTGTCAGGATAGACATAGAGCGCATCGCGCGTGACGAAAACAGCTCTTTCTACCAGGGGGTTTTACAGGTAGAATTGAGCGGAAAGGTGGAGTCCAAATGAGAGCATTAGCAGACGAACTGGAAAAGTTGGATCACTACTTCGGCGAGAAGAAAGAGTCCGAGAAGTGGATAATGATATTGGTAGTGGCCGGAGTCATCGGCTACATATTGTTTCTCTATCTGATGCCTTATGCCGAAGATAGATTCAACCAGAGCGAGAGCGAAAAGAAAAAGCTGCAAAAACTCATCGCCGAGGAGGAGCAGTATCTCAGATCGATATCTATGGGCAACGATCGCAACTATAAAGTAAATCAGCTCAATGCCCAGATATCGAGGCAGAAAAAACTCATAAAGTCCTATAGAGAGAGGATTGTCCTTCTGGATAAAAACTTCGAAAAACTTTCGGAGATACTCTTCAATACGAAAAGCTGGTCCAAGATGATAGATTCCATAGCTACTCAGGCCAGCACCAACGATGTGGATTTGCTGGAGCTGAACAACCGCTATGTGACAGGTAAAGAGAATTTTGGACATGTACTGGAGATCAGCCTGAGGTGTCAGGGCAACTACAACAATCTACTGTCCTTCATGAACGACCTGGAGCAGAGCAAACTTGTAACCGATATCTTCTACAGTGATATATATGTCGACAAGAAAAATGCTACCACGGTGGCGGATATCAATATATCCGTATGGGGGGTGAATAGATGAGAAAACGAAATCTGGTCGTAATGACGGTAGCAGCGCTGTCCGCGTTTGTTCTCTTTGCGAAAGAGTTCAGCGCGGAGGATATAGAAAATATGGTCGAGAAGATACAGCTAAAAAGGGTGAGTAAAATAGATATCAATTTCGCCAAAGTTTCTTCACCGTTTGCCAAGGTGGTAATGGAGCACAATGGCAGTATACCGAGAATCGTCGAGCCCGAAGAGAAAGTTGAGCTCAATCTCGGTGCCATTATGAACGACGCCGCCTATATCAACGGTAGATGGTTACATGTGGGGGATGTAATAGAGGCGTACAAGATCGAAAGTATCACAGGGACTCAGGTCTATCTGAAAAAGGGTCCAAAAGAGATCAGGCTTTTTTTGAACAAAGAGAGCAAACTACTACAAATAAGCAAGGGGTAACGAAATGTTGAAAGCAGCTATGAGAAGTATCATCGGGGGGATTTTGATAGTGGCGGCCGTTACGGTAACGGCTCAGGCAGAAGGTTGTGCGGACAAACTCTTCAGCGTCACGATAAACAACAGCCTGACGATTGGTGACGCTCTGGACAATCTGGCGGAGACATGTGGTCTGACGGTGACGGTCAAAGATTCTGGAGCGCAGCACAGACTGAAAAAGAAGCTCTACTATGTCAAGCTCAAAAACTCGACGCTCAAGTCGTTTTTGGACACATTGCTCAAAGACAACGATCTGAACTACACGCTCAAAGGCAATAAGCTGACTATCTCGTATCTGGTTACGAGGACATTCAGGGTTCACTACATATCTGGCGACAGGAAAGGATCGAGCAGCGCAAATGTCACAATAGCGGGTGCGTCAGACAGCAGCAACGAGAGCGGAGGAAAAAGCAACAACTCACAGTCTCGTACAGGTATAGAGATCACGAGCGACGACGCTTTCAAGTTCTGGAGTACGGTCAAGGATGAGGTGCACAGGATACTCGTCACAGCCGGAGACGGCAGTACCCATTACACCAAGGTGGGTGACGCGTGGATAGGGCCTGACGGGCAGAAGTGGGAGTACAATCCCGTAGAGCCCATCATCAATCCAGAAGCGGGTATGATCACTGTCACTGGTACGGCGCGACAGATCGAGAGAGTCGGCAAATATATAGCGTCTCTTGCCAGGCAGATCAAGACTCAGGTGATGATAGATGTCAAGATACTGGCAGTCAAGCTGGACAACAGCCACTCTACTGGAATCGACTGGAGTCAGCTCTATGGATTGCAGAATGTCACGGTCGATGCGGTCGCATTTACCGGTCATAATGTGGGTGATGTGACCTACGACAATTCTGGTATTACAGAATATGGCAGACTCGGTAAGCCGACAACAGCTACACCAGGCGGTGGTTTCATGCAGGCCAGGATGCACGCAACAGTCAGTGAGGTGATCAAGTTTCTCCACACCCAGGGTGATGTGAGAGCCATCTCCAGTCCGAGGGTCATGACGATGAACAACCAGCCCGCGATGATCAGTGTCGGTAGAGAGATATACTACAAGCTCAGATCCACATCGGCAGCCAACTCGGGAGGAGACAATGTCGCTCAGGATGAGCAGGTCAACTCCGTATTCGCCGGAATATTGCTGGATATCACTCCAGAGATTGACGAAAGAGGAATGGTTACCCTCAAGATAAACCCTTCCATATCCGAGACGGCAGAGCCTCTTACCGATATAGGTACCCGTACCATGCCGCCAGATCTCATCAGGCGCCAGATAGCCTCCGTTATCAAGGTAAAAGACGGAGATCATGCCATACTTGGCGGACTGATCACCAGGGGCAAAGGAACAAAAAGCAACAAGGTTCCACTGCTGGGTGATCTGCCATTGATCGGATATGCATTCAAGCGTGATGAGGTGATAGACAAGACCGAAGAGCTCGTCGTCATCATCACTCCCCATATAGTCAAGAACGGAAAAGGAATATCCCTCAAAGAGATGGGTTATTCACGGTTGAAGTGATGCTGAAATATACCGATGCCAAAAACGCCTTCATCGACGAGATCAGAGTCGATGACTATATAGAGCTCGAAGGAAGCCAGATGGCTTACGAGCAGCTCGCCAAAAGCCTCGACAGGCCGCTGAAGATGGCTTTGCTCTTCGGCAGGCCTGGTACAGGCAAGACGCTTTTGCTGCATCGGCTCTACAGCAATTTCAAATACCAGAAAGATCTTCATTTCATCGAAACCCCTGCGGGCAGCCGCAGAGAGTTTTACAATAAACTCTTTACCGTCTTCACCGGCAAAGAAATGCCATCCAACACAAAGGTGCATTTCGAGACATATATAGACTATTGTAAAGCTATCAAAGGCAAGAGAGAGATCATCATACTGCTTGACGAGGCACAGATGTATCCGAGCGAAATGCTCGAAGAGATACGGGTTCTTTCCGACACCGGTGTGGTCAAATTTATAATATCGCTGCACAAAACCCAGGACGAAGATCTCGTGGCTAAAGAGCATTTTCAGACAAGGATATGGGAAACGATAGAGCTCAAAAACGCCGATAGAGACGAATTGAAAACCTATATACACAAAAGGCTTCTACAACATGGTCTTTTCGATATAGCCAACCAGCTTGGAGACAAACATTGCGGATTTATCTATAGATACACAAAGGGAAACTTCCGTGAATGCAACAAGATGCTCTATACGGCTTTTGAGCTCTACGAATATTACGATAAAAACGAGTCCAACAAAATCACATACGATAGATTTTCCATGAAAATTCTCGAAATGGCAGCAATAAAATTAGGATATATAAATGTCTGATATCAATGAGTTGGAACGAAAATGGGTTCTATATAGAAGAAAAAGATTACTAAAATTTATTTCAGCGGCATTTTCTATCGTACTGATACTCGGTATTGTTCTTTATTTCTCTCTCAGAACTCCGTCTATATCGGCGCAAAACGATGTGAATCAAAGCTCAGGACAAAAAGCGGCCAGCGGCAGCGCACCTTCAGGAAACTCTACGAAGGTAGCTGCGTTGAAGCCCGAAGTGCCTTCTGTGGCCGACGCGTCGGCAAATGACTCGACCGAAGAAGAGGCCCATGAGAGACCCAGGCTTAACATAAGAGTGACGGATCTGCCTGTGGAGGATGGCGGGTCGTCAGCGGATACGGGAGATTCATCTTCGATGGAGGCTGCCACGGAGAAAAGAGAGAGTGTTATAAAAGAGATGGAGAAC
The DNA here is from genome assembly GCA_964650685.1 of uncultured Nitratifractor sp. Classification (GTDB taxonomy): domain Bacteria; phylum Campylobacterota; class Campylobacteria; order Campylobacterales; family Sulfurovaceae; genus Nitratifractor. The sequence goes on along the minus strand of CAZYUW010000169.1, from coordinate 2,886 downwards.
AGATTCGCTCTCTCCAAGGATTACGATGAGGCACTCTATATAGCGAGGTACTACTACGCGAAAAAGCAGTATAAAAAATCTGAAGAGTGGGCGATGAAAGCCAATGCCGTGGACAGTACTCAGGAGGACAGCTGGATCATATTCGGCAAGGCCAAAGCCAGGCAGGGAGACAGGGCAGAAGCCTTGAAAGTTTTGCAGGCCTATTACGACCATACCGGCTCGACAAAGGTGGGTGATCTCATAGACAAAATACGCAAGGGCAGACCTTATTGATACATCGGACCGCCGCTATGATATAATTATTATCATAAAAAGTAGAAGAGGGCTATAATGGTTAAATTGATAGAGCAGATGGTAAAAGATCATATAGTAACCAAAGAGGCTCTTGCTACACTTGTGCGTAAAAGACCCCCTCTAAAAGTCACATTGGCCAATATGGTCAAGATAGACATCATTGATGAAAAGACGATCCAGCTCTATCTGGCCAAACAGATTCGCCACGGATCTTTTCCGATAAGCCGACTGCCAGAAATAGAGCAGGAAGGGATACATATCGAGCCTATCCTCAAAAAGGTGGCTGATGAGCTCCATATAAAATATGTCGATCTGGATGAGGTCGAGATAGATGTTCAGCTTTTCAACAAAGTCCCATACACGCAGCTTGTCAAATACCACGCGATACCTTTGGAAGAGACGGATCTGAATGTGGTTGTGGTATTTGCGGATCCGATGGATATGGGAGCTCAGGATTCGATACAGCGCCTTTTTCCGAGAAAGCCTGTAGTTGTAGCTACCGCCAATCCCAAAAAGATTCTTGAAAAATTGCAAAGTCTTGAGATAAACGAAAGTCTCAAAGGCTATATAGATGAAATAAGAAAGGATCTTAGAGAGGGCGGCAGCGACAAGGATGAAGAGGAGGAGTCTCCAGCCGTATTGAAACTTATCGATTTGATACTCAAGAACTCCATCATATCCAGAGCGAGCGACATACACATAGAGGCTACGGAAAAGAGCTGTATCATAAGAGACAGAATAGACGGTATGCTTCAACAAAGTTTCGCATTTGACAGAGATATATTCAATCCTCTCGCATCCAGGATAAAGCTGATGTCAAATCTGGACATAGCGGAGAAAAGAAAACCTCAGGATGGTCGTATCAGTGCCATAGTGAATGGAAAGGAGTTCGACTTCAGGGTATCTACACTTCCGACTATGCATGGAGAGTCCATAGTTTTAAGGATACTTGACAAGACAAAAGTGCTCGTGCGTCTCGAGGATGCCGGAATGAGCGAATTTTGTTACAACAGGTTTACCGAAGCGATCAAGGTGCCATACGGGATAGTCCTGGTTACCGGACCTACCGGAAGTGGTAAGACGACCACTCTTTATGGAGCCCTTAACGCGATCAAAGATATCAAAGACAAAATAATTACAGTTGAAGATCCGGTGGAGTATCAGATGGCTGGTATCCAGCAGGTGCAGGTAAATCCATCTGCCGATTTGACATTCGCTTCCGCGTTGAGATCGATATTGAGACAGGATCCCGATAAAATAATGATAGGTGAGATCAGGGATACCGAGACACTTCGAATCGCTATCCAGGCCGCGTTGACGGGCCATCTGGTTCTCTCCACGCTCCATACCAACGACGCTATAAGTGCCGTTACGCGTATCATAGACATGGGTATAGAGAGTTATCTGGTCAGTGGCGCTCTGGTGGCCATACAGGCGCAGAGACTGGTTAGAAAAATATGCCCGTACTGTAAACGGCAGGAAAATTTGACCAGTCATCTACTGGGCGAGATAAAAGAATATGTACCGGAAAACGCTACATTCTATAAAGGAGCAGGATGCAAGGAGTGTCACAATTCAGGATATATAGGTCGAGAGATGATTTCGGAGGTTTTGCCTATCAGTGATACTCTCTCCAGAATGATAGCGGCTGACGCATCGAAAGAGAAGTTGACTGAACAGGCAATGAGTGAAGGATTTATAACCATGTTCGAAGACGGAATACAAAAGGCGCTTGCGGGCAAAACAACGATAGAAGAGATATTTAGAGTAGCGAGGCTGTAAAATGTATTATAAAGTAACCATATTAGAAAGAGGCAAAAAGAAATCGGTGGTGTATGAAGCGTCAAACAAGAGGACAGCAGCGCTTAAAGCCAAAAAGGAATTCCCGAGAAGTGTAGTCGTAAGCACCGTGGAGACTGCTGCTCCTGTCGATGATATCGTCAAAAAGTTAGGTCGCGATCTGAGTAAACTTTTTAAAGGGAAGATCAAAGAAGAGGACAAGATAGCTACCATTAGACAGATAGCCGTTATGTCCGATGCCGGTATCCCGATCCATGATACACTGGACGATGTTGCGAAAAATACCACCAACAAAAAGCTCCAGGAGATCTATCATGTTCTGGCCAGTGATATAAACGCGGGTAAAAGCATGTCGCAGGCTATCGAACCTTATGCCGAAGATTTTGGTCATGTGGCGCTGGCCATGACGAATCTGGGCGAACAGACAGGAAACTTCCCGGAATCGTACCACAAACTGGCCGATATCCTGGAAAATATCAGAGACAACAAGGCCAAATTCAAAAAAGCTCTTCGCTATCCTCTGATTACGCTGGCGGCTATGGCTGTCGCTTTCACGATTTTGATAATGGTAGTTGTGCCCAAATTTCGTGCCATATTTGAAGAGCTGCACGCGGAACTGCCTATTCCTACCAAAATACTACTAAATATCGAGTATGCTTTCAGCCATTACGGTCTCTATCTGCTTGCTGGATTGTTTGGCATAATATATGGAACCATCTTTATGTATAAAAACAACAAAGATTTCAAATATACGATGGACAAACTCATGATCCATCCCAAATTTTACCTGAT